>CAYGQJ010000106.1:6105-15879 GCA_964351845.1 uncultured Flavobacteriaceae bacterium
CCGTACAAGTCATTAAATCGCATCCCGTTGGAAAGCTCATACTTGCTTAATTTCTTGAATTCAACCAATGCCCATAATACAAACTCCTTCATGAAATACGAATCAGCAGTTTTGGTATTGGGTAAGTGTTTTTTAATCAGTGCCGTGAGGGGCTTGATGCTATCTAGTTTTAGTTTGTACTCATCGTCAGAGAGATCGTCTTCTAGGACAAAACCACTTTGCTCAAAAAACCAAGCCAGTACTTCCTCGTACGGATCTTCATCGGTGTCTTTGGTGAGTTTTTCTATTTTCGGGAAATGCATTAAAAATAGATTTTTAGTCGCATCGCCGATCAGTTCTTTAGCCACATACGCGGCTCCCTCCTGCTCGCCTTCATACACCAACTCCACTTTTCCCGTAATCGCTGGGATAATACCCATCAAATCTCCAAAACGAATCGATGTCTGCGTTTCTCCACTAATCAGCATACGGCGTTCTGCCGTACTCATGAGATTTTCAAAAGCCGTAATACTCATACGCGCACTAATTCCACTTTTCTCATCAATAAACTCGCTATCACGTGCGGCAAAACTAATCTCTTCTAATAAATCACGTACCAAATCAGGTACATGTACTTTTTCTTTTTGACGTTCATCCAAACGGGCTTCTTGCTCGGTAATCGCCCTTGCTGTGGCAATATCTTCTGGATAATGCGTGAGGATTTGCGAACCAATACGATCCTTCAATGGCGTTACAATGCTTCCTCGATTGGTATAATCTTCTGGGTTTGCCGTGAAGACAAATTGCATATCCAACGGTAAGCGTAATTTGAATCCGCGAATCTGGATATCCCCTTCTTGTAAGATATTAAATAAGGCCACCTGAATACGAGCCTGTAAATCTGGCAATTCATTGATTACGAAAATACTTCGATTCGCTCGTGGAATCATCCCATAATGAATCACACGATCATCAGCGTAACTCAACTTCAAATTGGCCGCTTTGATCGGATCAACATCACCGATGATATCCGCTACCGTTACATCGGGAGTTGCTAATTTCTCTGCAAAACGCTCTGAACGGTGTACCCAATCAATTGGTGTATCATCTCCTTTTTGGGCGATTAATTCTGTCGCATAACGAGAAATCGGTTGCAACGGATCATCATTAATTTCAGAACCCGCTACAATTGGCATCCACTCATCTAGTAAGTTGACCATCTGCCTTGCCAGACGTGTTTTTGCCTGTCCGCGCAATCCTAACAAATTGATGTTGTGACGAGACAAAATCGCACGCTCTAGTTCAGGAATGACAGTATATTCATACCCATGAATCCCCGTAAACGTAGGTTCTTTCTTTTGTAATTTGTCAATTAAATGTTCGCGAAGCTCTTCTTTAATACTTCGTGATGTCCAGTTGGATGCTTTTAATTCACCCAGTGTTTTTATGTTTTTCATATGCTTCTTTTCATTCCCGTGAACCTGCCTGCGGTAGGCAGGGACGGGAATCTCATTTTCATTTATATTCCCGTGAAGACGGAAATCTCATTTTTATTAACTTAATCATTATCATTCAGTCATCTCGACAAAAGGAGAGATCACGCTAGTAGCTCAGTCCCGTTTTCAATTTCAATTCCAAAACCCTCCACTGTTATGCGATTTCTCGTCACTCGTTCCTCGCTCTGTCGAAATGACGTTACACTCTCAAAATAGAGTATTGCTCTATTTTAGAGTAGTACTCTATTTTTATATTCCCGTCCTTCGACTATCGCTCAAGATGAACTCCGTCGGGAATTTCATCATTAGGTATTCATAGTATTCTTTAAAAAGCTAACGACTAATAGCCAACAGCTACTTTTCACACCTCCCTCAATCCCTCCTTCCTAGGAGGGAAGCTTCATTTTATTCCCGCGAAGACGGGAATCTTAGTCTTATCGTCCTACGTCTTTTTGTCCTGACTCCTGAAGCGTAGCGATCCTGCATCTATTTCGCGAAAGCGAAACACTACTTTCTACTTTATTTTATCCGTTTCTTCCGATTGGTTTCATAATCCTGAAAAATCATTTCACCTAAGCCTTGTAAGCCGGTATAAAAGGCTTTTCCTTGATTGGCTTCGGTAAAGGCATCGACAAATTGTTGCAAATACGGATCACTAGCAATCATAAACGTGGTGATCGGGATATGTAATTTTCGCGCTTGACGCGCCTTTGTATAACATTTACTCACAATATGTGCATCCAATCCGTTTGGATTTTTGTAATACCGACCATCTTTGAGACGCAAACAACTTGGTTTCCCATCGGTAATCATAAAAATTTGCTTGTTGGTATTTCGTTTACGGCGTAAAATATCCATAGCGAGTTCGAGCCCTGCCACGGTATTGGTATGATACGGGCCTACTTGTAGGTAGGGTAAATCCTTGATTTTTATCGGCCAGGCATCGTTGCCAAACACAATAATATCTAAGGTATCTTTTGGATACCGGGTCGTGATTAATTGCGCCAGTGCCATGGCCACTTTTTTTGCGGGTGTAATGCGATCTTCACCATATAAAATCATACTGTGCGAAATATCAATCATTAAGACCGTACTCATCTGTGCTTTAAAATGGGTTTCTTCAACGACGAGATCACTTTCGCGTAAGCTAAAATCTCCCATCCCATTATTGATCTGTGCATTTCGCAAACTTTCGGTCATCGAAATGCGCTCCAAGGCATCCCCAAAACGATACCCGCGGTAATCACCTGTGTGCTCATCGCCTTGTCCACTCATTTTAGAACGGTGATTTCCCTGCGTGCTTTTTTTAAGTTTCCCAAAAATCTGATCCAATGCCCGCTGACGTATCGCCCGCTCGGTTTTTTCGGTGATGGCCGCGCTTTGCGATCCGTCGGGACGTACCTCATCACGTATGTAGCCTTTTTCTTTTAATTCTTCTACAAAATCGTCTAGTGTATAGTCATCGTTTGTCAATTTATACTCTTCATCGAGTTGCTTTAACCAGTCCATCGCCTCATCAAAATCACCTGAGGTATGTGTGATCAACTCTTGGAAAATATCCAATAGTTTTTCAAACAGCGACTGACTTTCTGCTTCGTAAGGTTTGAAGACAAACCCCTTGCGTACTTCTTCTTTTTTCATGCCCTATAAAAATACGATTATTTGTTAAAATGACGCTTTCGCGAAAGCGAACTTAACATGCCTTTAAGAGTAATACCCCTCCTAACCCCCAAAGGAGCAATCTAAAAACGAAAACAGTTCCTTCTCCCGCTGGAAGAAGGGTAAGATGAGGGAAAAAACAATGCCTCACAAGGAGGCATCATCATATTCAATGTATAAAGGAGGGATTATTTTACTATGTTGGCATTAACACATGATCTACAGCATGAATGATTCCGTTTGAAGCATCTACATCTGCCATGATGATCATTGATACTCCACCTTTGGCATCTTTAATGACGACATTCTGACCGTCCATGATTAAGGTGATTTTTTCACCTGTAATGGTAGCTACAGAAAAGGCTCCATCATGATCTTTTATTTCTTTTACAATAGCTGAGGCGTTATATTTTCCTGCGATCACATGATACATTAAAAGATCTGCTAACGCATCTTTGTTCTCTGTTTTTAGAAGGGAAGCGACAGTACTTTCTGGTAGCTTATCAAAAGCAGCATTGGAAGGTGCAAAGACTGTAAATTGATTTTCTCCAGATAATAAATCCGCAAGGTCTGCGGCTTTTACGGTAGCGAGAAGCATAGAGAAACTTCCGTTTTCCAGAGCAACTTCAACAAGATTCTTATCTTGATGAGCGGTAGTGATCTCTTTATCTTTCACAGTGAATGATAAAAAGGATACTGATATGCAAACAAGGACTACTAATATCTTTTTCATAACAATCTTTTTGTTTTGTTTAAAGATAGTTAAAAATTATTAAACAACATTAATTATAAGGTATACTTTTTTCTTTTTCGTATAATAATGAATGGTTTAAGGGACAATTTTGGAGTTTCTAGGTGTATTTACAAAAGTAGTAACATAAAAAAATGCCTCTTGGCGAGGCATTTTTTTGTAGAATAAGCGTGTGCTATTTTATTATTTTGGCATTATCACACTATCTATAGCGTGAATAACTCCGTTAGAAGCTGCTACGTCGGTTAAAATGATGACTGATTTCCCGCCATTTGCATCTTGGATCACAACATTTTCACCATCCATCATCAATGTGATTTTTTGTCCATTTGCAGTGTCAACTGTAAATGCTCCATTATTTGCTTTGATCGCTGCCACTACATCTCCTGCCATAAATTTTCCAGCAACTACATGATAGGTTAAAATACCTGTAAGTGTCGCTTTGCTCTCTGGTTTCAGTAACGTGTCTATCGTTCCTTCTGGTAATTTACCAAAGGCATCATTGGTAGGTGCAAATACAGTAAAGGGGCCTGGACCACTTAACGTACCTACTAAGTTGGCTGCCTTAACAGCTGCAACTAGTGTTGAGAAATTTTCATTCCCTACGGCAACACCTACAATGTTTGGTGTTTCTACCTTAGCTACTTCTGGAGTTTTAGCCTCTACTTTTGATTCAGTAGCCGCAGCTTCAGTTGATTTAGTTTCTTTTTTTTCTTCTCCGCAAGAAGCCATCATTAATCCGGCCGCTAACATCATTACTATGGTTTTTTTCAAAATAAATTGGTTTTAAAATTAGTATAAAAAGTGTTGTATAATTATGAAGTTGTATGCTTTATTCTTTTGGCATTAAAACGCTACCTACAGCATGAATAACTCCGTTTGAAGCATCTACGTCGGTCATAATAATGACTGATTTTCCGCCTTTGGCATCTTTAATCACTACGTTTGCACCATCCATCATTAACGTGATTTTTTCCCCTTTTACAGTGTTTACAGAAAACTTTCCTCCGTTATCTTTGATCGCTTTTACAACAGCTGCTGCTTTATACTCTCCAGCAACTACGTGGTACATTAAGATATCTGTTAATGCATCTTTATTTTCTGGCATTAAAAGAGAGGCTACCGTTCCTTTGGGTAATTTATCAAATGCTGCGTTTGAAGGTGCAAATACCGTGAACTCATTTGTTCCTGATAATACATCAACAAGACCTGCTGCTTTTACAGCTGCTACAAGTGTTGTGAAATTTTCGTTACCTGCTGCTACTTGAACAATATTTTGATCTTGCGCTGCGGCTACTTCATTTTTGTCTTTTCCTGTAAATGATAAAAAGCTTACAGATACACATACGAATGCTATCACTAATTTTTTCATGAGAATATTTTTTTGATTTATTATTTTGTTCAAAGATATTGTCAAAAAGATAAACAAAATCCCAAAAGTTCGTTAATTTCTTATTTTAGGAGGTATACACAATAAGTTATATACGCTTTCGCACTTGGACGAACTCAGTATAAACTTCTGCGTCATTTCATTCCTTGAAAGCGTATACAGCCTCTTCAAAAGTAAATGACCTTAACACCCCTTTAAGATTTTAGGCTTTCACATTTCCTTAACTTAGACGCTTAAAACCAAAAGAACCATACGATCCTAACCTATCGTATACCATACACCACCTAATACACTTTATTAAATCAACCAAATGAAACACTTTTACTCACTTCTCCTATTGTGCTTATGTACCATCGCAAGCGCACAAAAACTCGACATGTCTGTGCTACAAGACATGCAACCTCGTAACATAGGACCTGGCGGTATGTCGGGTCGTGTGACCGCAATAGATGTCGTTACCGATAATCCAGACGTGATGTACGTAGGTACTGCTTCTGGTGGTTTATGGAAATCGACATCAGGAGGGATTAAATGGGAACCTATTTTTGAAAAAGAACTTACTGCTTCTATCGGAGCTGTAGCAATCCAACAATCCAACCCTAGTGTGATCTGGGTAGGAACCGGAGAAGGAAATCCGCGTAACTCTTTAAATGGAGGATTTGGTGTATATAAGTCTCTAGATGGCGGAAAGACCTGGAAATCGATGGGTCTTGAAAAAACAAGACATATTCACCGTGTGATTATCGATCCAACCAATCCCGACATTGTGTATGTAGGTGCCATAGGATCTCCTTGGGGCGTACATCCAGAACGTGGCGTATTTAAAACCACCGACGGCGGAAAAACATGGAACAAAATACTATTTGCCAATAACAAAACTGGGGTTGCCGATATGGTGATGGATCCTACCAACCCTAATAAACTCATCGTTGCCATGTGGGAACACAAACGTGATCCTTGGTTTTTTAAATCAGGTGGCGAAGGTTCTGGACTACACATGACGCATGATGGCGGAAAAACCTGGAAGAAATTATCAGATAAAGACGGACTTCCAAAAGGGGAATTAGGACGTATCGGAATTTCTATTGCGCCTAACAAACCAAATGTAGTGTATGCACTCATCGAAGCAAAAAAGAATGCCCTCTACCGCTCTGAGGATGGTGGATTTAATTGGAAAAAAGTCAATGATAAAAGTGATATTGGAAACCGACCTTTTTACTATTCAGATATTCACGTAGATCCGGATAATGAAAATAGAGTCTTCTCTGTATTTACCTACGTAAATGTATCTGAAGATGGTGGAAAGAATTTTACACAACTCATGGGCGCTTATGGTGTAGATAATGGCGTACACCCAGATCACCACGCATGGTGGATTCATCCAGACAACGGTCAGTTTATGATTGACGGGAATGATGGAGGAATGAACATCACCAAAGATGGAGGAAAAACATGGCGTTTTATCGGAAACTTACCGGTCGCTCAATTTTATCATATTAATGTAGATAATGAGTATCCCTATAATGTATACGGAGGAATGCAAGATAATGGAAGTTGGAGAGGTCCAGCCTACGTATGGAAAGCACAAGGAATTCGTAATAGTTACTGGCAAGAAATTTCTTTTGGAGATGGATTTGATGTCATCCCTGATAAAGATGATAGCCGTTACGGTTGGACAATGAGTCAGCAAGGATTTGTAAGTCGTTATGACTGGATGACGGGTAATAACTACGGTGTAAAACCAACACATCCAGATCCAGATGTATTCTTACGTTTTAACTGGAACTCGGCGATTAATGTAGATCCATTTGATACTAATACCGTGTATTTTGGAAGTCAGTTTGTACATAAATCAACAGATAAAGGATTGACATGGGAGGTGATTTCACCAGATTTAACCACCAATGATCCTGAAAAGCAAAAGCAATCAGAATCTGGAGGACTGTCTATGGATGCGACTGGAGCAGAAAATCATACCACTATTTTAGTCATCGAACCTTCACCGATGGAGCGTGATATGTTCTGGGTAGGAACCGATGATGGTCGTGTACACTACACCACCGATGGGGGAACAAATTATATAGATGTTACTAATAATATAAAAGGACTTCCTGCGGGGAGTTGGGTGACACAAATCAAAGCGAGTAACAAAAAGCAAGGAGAAGCGTTACTTGTAGCCAATGATTACCGCCGTTTTAATTACACGCCCTACGCCTATCGTACCCGTAACTATGGAAAAACATGGGAGCGTATTGTCGATGGAAATGATGTGCAGAGTTATGCGCTATCCATTGTAGAAGATTTGGAAGAACCAAACCTATTGTTCTTAGGAACCGATGATGGTTTGTATGTTTCGTTGGATGCAGGTTCTAGTTGGGAAAAATGGACCAAAGGATTCCCTACAACTTCGGTAAAGGATTTAGTGATTCATCCAAGAGAGCATGATTTAGTTATTGGAACGTTTGGGCGCGCCGCATGGGTACTGGATGATATCAGACCATTACGTGCGATTGCAAAGGATAAGAGTACGCTTTCGCGAAAGCTGCAACTGTTTCAACCGCCTACAGCATATCAAGCGGCCTATCAACAACCGACAGGAAGTCGTTTTGGAGGGGATGCCCTTTACAATGCAGAAAATAGAGGACGTGGGGCTCATATTTCGTATTATGTGAAAAAGAATGAGATATCCGCCTCTGCGGATACTAAGGAGGACGAAGATGAAGATGAGACGTCCGCATCAACGGAAGTTAAAAAGATTACGTGGGATTCTGTGCACCTTAAAATATATGACGGCGATAGACAAATACGTCACTTAAAATGGAAAACACCTGACAGTACAGGAATTCACAAAACCAGATGGTTTATGAATGAATCTGGAGGAGATAGACCTTCTCGCACAATCCGTAAGCGTAAAAATGAGCCGGGAGGGGTTTCTGTAAAACCAGGAACATACAGATTGGAAATGAGTTACGGTGATCAGACAAGTACGTCTTCCATCACTGTGGAATCTGATCCTAGATTTGACACACCTCAAAAAGCGATCAATGATGCATATAATGCTGGTAAAACACTCCAAGGATTGACACAAACCGCCGCCGATGCTGTGAAGCAACTGGTAGAAAGCAAAACCATCGCAGAGGATTACAAAAAAATGCTCAAGAAAGTAGATGAAGATGATGCGCATAAAGAGGATCTAAAAGAGATCGGAAAGATGGTAAAACGCATTGATGAAGTCATTGCGCTGTATTTAGGAAAAGTGGATAAACGTCAAGGAATTACGCGTAATCCAGAAATGACCGTAATGCGTCGCATTGGTCTCGCTCGTGGATATGCTGGAAGTCGTCCTAATGGACTAACGGCTACCGAGGATAGATTGATTGAGCAAGCCAAAGATCAGTTAAAAACTGCACTGGATACGACCAATACGTTCTTTACAGAGGAGTGGACTCCATTTCAATCAAAACTAGAAGCGCTAGATGTAAAACCATTTAAAGAAATAAAAAGCTTTAAAATGAATGAATAATCTTCACTTACCCCCCTCCCAAAAAGAGGGGGATTTATCTATAAAACACCAACAATGAAAAAAATACTTTTAGCACTTATACTTGTTGCTATCACTACCCATACCTTATCTTCTCAAAACAATGGAGAAAGCAATCTAGGCGCATGGTATATGTTATTTACCACCAACCAAGTATCTGAAAAATTAAGTATTCACGCAGAAGTTCAGTATCGTAACTACGAGTTTGCCGATAATTTTAATCAGTTATTGCTCCGTACAGGGTTAAACTACCATATCTCTGACAATGCCATGGCTACGTTTGGGTATGGGTACATCACTACTGATCCCACTTTTGAAGATCCCGATGGCGAAGAAAACACGACAGAACATCGCATCTATCAGCAATTTGTACTTCGCAATTCCGTAGGAAAATTTAAGTTCTCACATCGATATCGTTTGGAACAACGTTTTATAGATAATCCCCTTTCGGGAAATGATACGCAGCATCGTGCCCGTTATTTTTTACGGGTGACGTATCCGCTAAGTGACAAATGGTTTCTCACGGCTTATGACGAAATATTCATCAACTTACAGAATGATTTTTTTGGACAAAACCGTTTGTTTGGGGCTGTGGGCTATAACTTCTCCAAAAACCTCAGCACGCAAGTTGGCTACTTAAAAAATGACTTTAGCGTAAATACCTTTGACCGCTTTCAAATTGGATTCTTTGTCAAAACGGATCTGAGAAAGAAGAAGGAAGCTTTAGATTAATGATTGTTGATTGGAGATTGTTGAAGTTGAAATCGAAGTTGAAGTCGAAACTTAATTTGTGATTTTTAGAAAAGAGGCTAGACTGCTACGCTTCTGGAATCTAGAATCAAAACTAAAAGTTTTATTTTATAATTTGGAATTTGTGATTTGAATTTTTGAGATTTGGAATTTGACATCTAAAAGCGAGGCGATTGAGTGATTTTATTTCGCCGAAAGGCAGAAAAAA
>CAYGQJ010000107.1:0-9082 GCA_964351845.1 uncultured Flavobacteriaceae bacterium
CCCTCAACACATAAACCCCTCAACACATAAACCCCTCAACTCATCGACTTCTCAATACATACCTCCCTCTCAACACAATCACTCCAAAAAATAACAGAACCTTAAAATCAACCCGCACTAATTATGATATTCTCTAGTAAGTGATACTTTTTTTAAAAATTAGTTAGAATTAGACTGTTTTATTGTCTAACTTTGATTACATATAGATCAACAATAGTTGTAAGAAAGCAACTACCTAACTAACATCTAGTAAGACACTATGAAAAAAATACTATTCCTTTTCGCTTTTTTGATTTCTGTAAGCATTGTAAGCGCACAAGATTATTTAGACGTACTAAAAGCATCGTACCATAGCACAACTATGGGCAATCTTGATAATGATGAAGAAACCGATGTAAGTAACGCTAACATTGAAATGTACTTTCCTTTACCGCTTACAGGTGATGTCACGATGATCACAGGATTTACCTATGAGAACACAAGACTAAGTTTGAATAATTCTGTAAGTAGAACAAACTTAATTATGACACGACTTAATCTAGGAGTAAAACTAGATCATGGGAATAAATGGAGTGGTACCTATGTAGCACTTCCTAAATTTGCTTCAGATTTTAATGAAATAGGCGATAATGATTTTCAAATGGGAGGACTTGCACTACTTGAAAAGAGATATTCAAGTAAGTACAGTTTAAAATTTGGTACGTACATTTCATCTGAAAATTTTGGTACCACCTTGACACCGCTCATTGGACTTTGGTACAAATCAAAAAATAAAAAGTTTTACATCAACGCTACCTTACCGATACGGGCTGATGCCAATTATTCGGTGTCAGACCACTTTAGTATAGGCGCTAATTTAATTACGTCTATCAAGTCGTATAACATCGCTCGAGAATTTAGTAATGGATTCTATGTACAAGAAGAATCTATCCGATTCTCAGCCTTTGCTGCCTATGGGTTTTTGGATGACTCATTGATCCTTCGTGGCCGTGTAGGTTTGGATACTACAGACTACGGAGTTTATGCCCAAGGAGATACGATAGGACTACAAGTACTTACTTTTCAAGTAGGCGGTGATGACCGAACTAGATTGAATAGTGAATTTGAAACAGCTCCTTTTGTAGGCATTGATCTGATTTATAGAACAGGGCTTTAATCAAAGACCACAACACAAACACAAAGCCCCGTTATCTATTTGATAACGGGGCTTTGTGTTACATACACATCAAATATCTATGGTTTTCTGTAACACCTTATACCCATACTGCCCTATGAAAGCCCTTGTCCACCAAGATCTAAAATGGTCAAAATGGTTAAAAACGTACAGAAGCGAGTAGATTTGATTTTTTTTAATTAATTTTAAGAGGAATCCATCAAATAGAAAAAACAGATCACTATGGCATCATATAATTTAAAAGTAAACGGAAAAAAACAGCAAATAGAGGTAGATGAAACGACCCCTATGTTGTGGGTATTACGAGACCATTTGGATCTAGTCGGTACCAAATTTGGCTGTGGTGCGGCACAATGTGGTGCCTGTACGATTCATTTAGACGGAGACGCCGTACGTTCTTGCGTCACTCCCGTCTCTGTTGCTGCCGAATATGATATCACGACCATTGAAGGGCTTTCAGAAAATGGCGATCATCCTGTACAAAAAGCATGGTTAGCACACGATGTCCCACAATGTGGATACTGTCAAGCAGGTCAAATTATGAATGCAAGTGCCCTCTTAAAAAAGAATCCAGCCCCCACAGATGATGAGATCGATGCCGCTATGGATGGTAATATTTGTAGATGTGGTACCTACACACGGATCAAAGCAGCCATCAAAACTGCTTCTAATCAAAATGCAACTAGCTAATAAAAAGGACTTCTAATTATAGATAAAAAGAATAACCATGAGCAAAGTAAAAACAAACGTAGGAAGAAGATCTTTTATTAAAAGTGTGGGATTAGCAGGCGGAGGAATGATGATCGGCTTTAGCTGGTTATACTCCTGCAAAGAAGCTCCAAAAGGAGAAGCCATTGCTGCACTCGAAATGCCTGAAAATTGGTATGAACTCAATGGGTTCTTAAAAATAGGCGAAAACGGAGTTGTAACCATTATGTCTCCCAATCCAGAAATAGGTCAAAACGTAAAGACCTCTATGCCCATGCTCGTGGCAGAAGAGCTTGACGTAGACTGGAAAAATGTAATTGTAGAACAAGCACCTTTAAATACAGATGTGTTCACACGCCAATTGGCAGGAGGTAGCCAATCGATTCGTCAAGGATGGGAATCCCTCAGAATGGCAGGTGCCACTGCCAAACACATGCTCAAACAAGCTGCCGCAGATGCTTGGGGTGTGCCTTTCGGCGAAATAGAAGTTAGCGAGGGCCTCCTTTCGCACGCAGGCACCAATCAATCCGCAGGGTTTGGAGACATGGCAGCCGCCGCAGCCAATGTCGAAGTACCCGAAGAAGTAGAACTCAAAGAAAAAACAGATTTTAAAATCATAGGCTCCTCTCGTAAAAATGTAGATGCTCAAAAAATTGTGACTGGTCAGCCTTTATTTGGACTTGACTACAAAGAAGACGGTATGCTTATCGCTATGCTGGTACAACCGCCTGCTTTTGGGAAAAGATTCAAATCCATGAATGCAGAAGCTGTATTAAAAATGCCCGGTATCAAAGAGGTGTTTGTCATGGATACGTACAAAGACGTTAAAGCACTTAGTGTATTTGACACCACTGCTTTTAGAAAACAACCTGTAGTCGTTGGAGAAACCACTTGGCAAGTACTACAAGCTAAAAAACAACTAGAGGTCACTTGGGAAGATGCCCCAGATGTCAGTGTAGACATGAATTTCTTCGGACGTAATTCGACAAAAAACTATCCTGCAGGTCTTGAGAATTCAGAGAGCCATTTTAACATTATGGCACAAGAAGGCGCTAAAAACCCTACCATCGCCCGAAAAGATGGAGATCCGGAAACGCAATTTAAAAATGCAACACGAATCATAGAGCGCAGCTATTCCTGTCCGTTCCTCGCACACAACACCATGGAGCCCATGAATTTCTTTGCCCATGTTACTGCCGATGAAGCAAAACTTGTAGGACCCGTCCAAACACCAGAATTTATGGAGATGAGTGTTGCAGAACGCCTCGGTCTTCCTAAAGAAAAGATTGATATCATGATGACGCGTCAAGGCGGTGGTTTCGGACGTAGATTATACGGACATTTCCTCGTGGAAGCGGCTGTCATTTCTCAAAAAACAAAGGCACCTATCAAACTCATATATACCCGAGAAGATGATATGACCAACGGCGTCTATCGCCCTGCGTATTACGCAACCTATAGAGCTGCTATTGATGAAAATAATAACGTGACTGCTTTTCACGTAAATGCGGGAGGTATTCCAGAAAGTCCGCTAGCAGCCAATCGTTTCCCTGCCGGTGCTTTTGATCACTATTTAGCCGAACAATGGGAAATAGAAAGTAATATCTCCACAGGAGCCTTTAGAGCGCCTCGTTCAAATTTCATCGCGGGCGCTGAGCAATCCTTCTTAGACGAATTAGCCGAAGAAGTTGGCAAAGACCCGATCCAGTTCCGACTAGACCTTCTTGCCAAAGCCGAGAGCAATCCTGTCGGAGAAAATAATGACTATGACGCGGCTCGTTATGCAGGCGTCCTTAAGAAAGTTCGTGAAACCTCTGATTGGGATACTCCAAAAACTGGTGTAAGCCGTGGAGTTTCTGCTTATTTCTGTCATAATTCCTATGTCGCACAAGTATTGGATCTCGAAATGAAAAACAGCGAACCTAACGTAAAAGAAGTCTTTTGCGCCGTCGATTGTGGGATTGTAGTCAATCCTGATGCTGCCGAAAACCTTGTACAAGGAGGTACCGTCGATGGGATAGGACACGCGATGTACAGTGCCATTACTTTTAAAGATGGACAACCCGAACAACGTAATTTTGACACCTACCGCTTGATCAGACACAGTGAAGCGCCATCTAAAGTGAAAGTTGATTTTGTCAAAAGCGATATCAACCCAACCGGTCTGGGCGAGCCCCCATTCCCTCCTATCATGGGCGCGGTGGCCAATGCTTTATACAAGGCGACGGGAAAACGTCATTATCACCAACCCTTTATGGGCAATCAAGAATTAAAAGGATAACGTAGCGAGTATATTAAAAAAAAGAAAGTCTAAAAAACGTTGTTACGATGTCAAACTGAGCCTTTCGACAAACTCATGACAGGTACTTTCGAAATTTTTAATCTTATGATAATAAAAACCCTTCGACAAGCTCAGGGTGACAATAAGCTAATTTTGATACTTTTAGATTCCCTATTTCAACATATTTGCAACGCCCCTACCCACTATGACGCACGAATTTAAGGAACTCATCCTCAAAGGCATTCAATGGCAAGAACAAGGCATTCCGATGGTCCTTGCAACCGTTGTTGCCTTAGAAGGCTCATCTTACCGCAGACCGGGTGTTCGTATGCTGATGAATGCACACGGAGAATGGAAAGGCGCTGTCAGTGGTGGTTGTGTAGAGAAAGAAGTCTATCACCAAGCACAACAGGTTTTTAACACCGGTCAGGCACGCCTTATGAGCTACGATGGCCGTTTTCGCCTAGGTTGTGAGGGAACGATCTATATCGTACTAGAGCCGTTTTCTGTAGGGTCCGCTTTCGCGAAAGCGTTTACAACCTTACTCAAAAACAGAGCAACTTTTTCCTGTACAACCTATTATGACCGTGCCACTTGCAACGAAAAACCAACAAAAAAAATAGGGACTCTCGTCCATCTGGGCGACGAAACGTTTGGATTTGATGCTTCATTTGAGGAAATCTCCAAAGACCAAGCACATTTCCATCAGGAGTTCCCCCCTCTTTTCCAACTCTATATTTTTGGCGCTGAACATGACGCCGTTGCTTTATCAAACATGGCAAACAACATAGGTTGGGAGGTACATATCATCGCACCGCCTGATGAACAAAAAACCATCACGTATTTTACGGGTGCGAGCAGTCTACAAACCCCTACTATTGAAACCTTAGACACTTCGGACATTGACGGCACAACTGCCGTGGTTTTAATGACGCATAGCTTTCATAAAGACATCCAATATCTGATGGCATTGCGTGATACCCAACCGCTATATTTCGGGCTTTTAGGACCACCACATCGGCGAGAACGGGTGTTTTCTGAGTTTTTAGAACGCTTCCCAGACACCGAACCTGAGTTTCTAGAAAAAATACACGGCCCAGCAGGTATTAATATCGGTGCTGAAAATGCTTCTGAAATCGCCATATCCATCATCGCAGAAATCCTCACCGTTCTACGAAAACAACACCCCATGTCGTTACGAGAAAAACAAGGAGCGATTCATGAGTAACCTACACATCCTCTTACTCGCTGCAGGTGCCTCAAGTCGTATGAAGCGATCAAAACCGTTATTGCCTTGGAAAAATGACACACTGATCAATCACCAGGTCAACACTTTGCTTGCGACCTCCTACCCGCTTACGGTCGTATTGGGTGCCAAAGCCCAAGACATCCTCCCTACCCTAAAAGACTTGAATATCTCTACGATTGTCAATGAACACTGGGAAGAAGGCATGGGCAATTCATTAGCCTATGGCGTACAAGCAATTCTCAAAGCATCACCCAACGTGCAAGGGATTTTAGTCGCTTTAGTCGATCAGCCGTTACTCACGACAGCGCATTACAAACGTATTCTCAACACATTTACCCCTGATCAGAAACAACTCATCGTTTCTGCTACCGATCAAGGAGTGACAGGGCCACCTGTATTATTTGATGCTTTTTATTTCAACGAATTAACACAACTCACCGGCGACGAAGGTGCCAAAGTGGTCACAAAAAAGCATAAAGAACAAGCGGTGCGTATCCCTATGGGTTCGGCGCTTCAAGATGTGGATACGCCAGAGGAGTTTGAAAGGTTGAGAAGTGATAGAGAATAGTACCATTCCTTATCATCGTTTTAGACTTTACTTACATAACCATTTTAAACCTACAACTAAAATATGATACGCAATAAAATATTCTGTTTTAATACTATCCTTTTAATTTCTTAATAGTGGCACTATTCAATAAAGATTTCATTTGGGTAATTGCCATTTTGTTCAATTCAACAAGTCTTTCCGGTTGCGTCATCCCTTGACCGATAAAAACGGCATTCATACTTTCCATGTTACTCAAAACCACCAATTGTTCAATAGTGGCTTCGTCTCTTATATTGCCTTTGGTATTGGGATTTTCATCACGCCATTGTTTCGCCGTTTTGCCAAACAAGGCCATATTTAGCATATCGGCCTCATTAGCATACACTAAGCTAACTTGAGATTTACTGAGTTCTTGAGGGATGAGATTGGCTTTAATAGCATCTGTGTGTATGGTGTAATTTACTTTGGCTAGTGTACGTTGTAAATTCCAATTTAATTTTAAGCGATCATTTTCATCTTCTTTAAGGCGTTGGAATTCTTTAATTAAGTACACCTTAAATTCGGCAGAAATCCACATTCCAAACTCAAAAGCAATATCAGAGTGAGCAAAAGAGCCGCCATACCTTCCAGCTTTTGCTTTTAGTCCAATCGCATTGGTTTTTTCAACCCACTCTTTTACACTTAACTTATAGCTATTGAGACCTGCTTGACTTTTAATTATGGCGAATTCGCCATAATTAAAATTTGGGTTATATACACTTTCCCATATTCCTAAAAACTCTACGGTGTTTCTATTTCTTAACCAATCTGAAATAAAGAAATCACCGTCCTTAGCCTTTATCATATCAGTCAAGGATATATACGTTTGACCAGATTGTTCTTTGATAGTTATCTCCGTCCCTCTCACTTGTATCGTCTTATTCTTTGTCATTTTATGAATTCAAATTACTGAATTTACAGTCAACATGTCAATAACCTTGTCAAACATGCTTCTACAATCTCCAAAAAATAACCAATGATAACTAACTATTTAAAAGCATTTTATGCACGAAGTTGTCAACATGATAATACTTCAATAGAATCAAGGCATTATGATGATAAAACTAATGAGTTATTTAGATCTGCTTGCATTTTAAAGTGGTCAAATTTGACCACTTTAAAATCTGGGTTATACAATTGCTCCGAAAAAACTTTATATCCTACCCCCCAATCCGAATCATACTCCGATTATCACTATGTGCTTTGGGGTCATTAAATTGTTCGGGGGTGTTGAGACCGCCACGCATCGCAAACTTTCCTAACACGGCTTTTTGGATGATAGGTTTGATATCCTCTCCTGCGCGATAGGACGTAAGTAGATCACTTTCAGTATTGGAAAACAGGCAGTTTTTGAGCTGGCCATTGGCCGTGAGTCGGATGCGATTACAGGAATCACAAAATGGATTGGTCACGGTGCTGATGATCGCAAACTCGCCTTGATAGCCAGCGATTTTATAGTTTTTCGCCGTATCATTGGGCGCATCTTGGAGACGTTGAATATCCGCTTTCGCGAAAGCGGACCCCACCGTATCCATAATTTCTTGATAGGACACCGTTTTTTCTCGATTCCACTGATTCCCATCAAAAGGCATAAACTCTATAAATCGGACGCTTACCCGATGGTTTTTGGTAAAATGAATAAAGTCAAGCAATTCGTCATCATTCACGCCTTTCATCAACACCACATTGATCTTGACGTTAAACCCAGCATCGATTAAGGTAAACATATTGGCATATACCTTATCAAAATAATTACGAAAGGTGATCTTCTTGAACTTCACCGCATCGAGCGTATCCAGACTCAGATTGATATTTTGAACGCCACAAGTCTTCAGAAGTTCCATGTGTCGGTCGATACTCACGCCATTGGAGGTGATGGAAATGGTGATGGGCAGACTCACCAATTTTGTCAAAATCTCAGGAAAATCTTTTCGTACTAGAGGTTCACCACCTGTGAGTCGTACTTTGGTCACACCCTGATCCACAAATAATTTGGTGATTTCATATACCTCCTCGGCATTCATAAGGTGTGCTTTGGGCGTCAACGGTACCCCTTCTGACGGCATGCAATACGAACATCGTAGATTGCAACGTTCGGTCAAGGAGATGCGCAGGTAATTGTGCATTCTGCCGTGGGTATCTGTGAGTATGTTTGTGGGTGTATCCATTAGTGTTTAGCGCCTTTAATGATGTCAAAAAGATGTAATACAGCCGGAAAAATCGCCTGCATAGATTCTCGTGCCCCTGCAGTCGATCCGGGAAGAGCAAGCACGAGACTTTCGCCGATCATGCCTGCGACACTTCGAGACAGCATCGCATAGGTCGTGCGTTGTTGTCCATACGATCGAATGGCTTCTTCAATGCCTGGAATTTTTCGATCCAACAACGGCTCCAAAGCCTCTGGCGTTTGATCCCTGGGAGAAAGTCCTGTTCCGCCTGTAAAAATAATAAGCGATCTGCCCAGTTCTTGTTGGGTTTTCACCACCTTTTGAATCGTATCGATCTCATCAGGAATGATGCTATATTCCTGAATCGCTACTTCATACTGCTCCAATTGGGCGATGATGGCTTTTCCTGCTTTGTCTTCGTTTTTGCCTTGTGAAATAGAATCTGAGCAAACAATGACCGCAGCCGTAAGCGCGCTCGTCGGTTTTTTATGATCTGATTTCCCTCCTTTTTTATGTAATAGTTTGATGTGATGGATCTCAATGCCTTTGTCAATTGGTTTGAGCATATCGTAGAGGTTAAGGGCAACCACACTCGCACCATGCATCGCTTCGACTTCCACACCAGTTTTATATATCGTTTTAATGGTACATTCAATATGAATCGCCAACCCTTCGATGTGATAGGTAATGCCTGTAAACTCAATCGGCAGTGGATGACAATCGGGAAGGATGTCGGGTGTTTTTTTAACGGCAAGTAAGCCTGCGGCTCTACTCATTTCAAAGACATTGCCTTTGGGAACGGTTCCGTTATTAATCGTATCGATGGTGGCTTGTTTACTGACCATCACCATCGCTTGTGCAGTGGCAATTCTGAGGGTGTTATTTTTATGTGTGATATCGACCATGGAGTGTC
>CAYGQJ010000107.1:9182-12505 GCA_964351845.1 uncultured Flavobacteriaceae bacterium
GCAGTGGCAATTCTGAGGGTGTTATTTTTATGTGTGATATCGACCATGGAGTGTCTGTATATGTTTGTTTTAAATATTGACGGTCTAAATAGTATTGTTAATCTTCGGGGCATCTTAATTCTTTCGACAACTGTCATACTGGGTTTACCGAAGTACTCTGGTTAACAAATATCTTATAAATCAACCTTTTAGACTATCTTTTGAATTTTCACTATTCACTATACACTATTCACTTTTAACTTTTAACTATTAACTTTTCACTTTAATCACGTATTCACTTTCCATTGAAAGCTTTCATCTTCAAAAATTTCTTTTCCAAAAATGGGTACTTTGGCTTTGATCTCATTGACGAGATAGGGTAAGGACTCAAAAACGCCCTCGCGATGTGCCGAAGACACAAAGACAAAAAAGCAAATCTCGCCTGCTTTTACCGTTCCGACGCTGTGATAAATATGCATGCAATGCACGGGATATTTTTCAAAAACGGTTTCTCTAATTTCGTGGCAAATTACATTCGCCATCTCTTGTTGGGATGAAAATTCGATGGCTGCCACGGTTTTGCCTTCTATTTGATCAGCGCGGACTTGGCCTAAAAAAATATCATGGGCTCCTATGCCCGTTTTGGATTGGTGGTTCGCAATAGAGGTCGCAATTCGCTCTGGAGAGATGGCGCCTTCTATAAAAATGTTCTTTATTTTTTGTGTTTTCATACGCTTGTTTTTATCCATGTATGGAGTGTTTCGGCGCCTTCTTGGAGACTGAAACAATGGTTGATTCCTTGGTGTATTAATGCTCGGGTTGCTTTTTGAGCCCGTTGTCCCGATTGGCAAAAAAGGATGATTTTTCTATGTTGTTTGAGTTCGTTTGTATGTGTTGTTACTTCTTCCCATGGAATACATCGTAGGTTTGGGAGTTGTAAACGAGGCTGTTCGTCAGCATTTCGGACATCAATCCACAGGGTTTCTTCGTCCATAACGAGATCATCTAGTGAAATTTTTGGAGCGGACTGGCAATCTTGAATCGCCACTTCGGTGAGTGGGGTGTTTTTGATGTGTGCGATGCCTTCGTCATCACGTGTAATTTCGAGGATTTGCTGGTGATGGGTTCGTACATCGAGATACAGTACTTTTCCGCTCAGGACTTCACCGATGTTGAGGATGATTTTCAGTACTTCGGTGGCTTGTAGGATGCCGATTTGTCCCGGTAACACCCCTAAAACGCCTATTTCACTACAATTAGGCACTTCACCCAAACTAGGTGGTGTCGGAAACAGACAGCGGTATGTAGGCCCGTTTTGGTAATTAAAAACGGCTACTTGGCCTTCAAATTTGTATAAAGATCCGTAGATCATCGGTTTATTCAATTTCACGCAGGTGTCATTAATCAAATACCGTGTCGCAAAATTATCTGAACCATCCACCACGATATCGTACTGACTGATAATGTCTACGCTATTATTCACGGTCAATGCCACAGGAAATGCAGTGATCTCAATGCTAGAATTTAATGCTTCCAAATGCTGTTTGGCAGTAAGGGCTTTATTCTTTCCGAGATCTTTCTCTCGATACAACACTTGCCGCTGCAGGTTAGACAAGGATACGGTGTCAAAATCGACAATTCCAATACGTCCGATACCTGCCGCAGCTAAGTATTGCAATGCCGGACACCCAAGCCCGCCCGCACCCACCACCAGCACTTTTGCTTGTGTAATGCGATCCTGACCATCATAGCCAATTTCGGGTACTTGTGTATGTCTGCTATATCGATTCATTAGCCTCCTGAAAAGGGTGGAAAAACGTCTATGCGACCTTCGGTGATCTCCGTGTTTCCTGTGATTATTTTATTATTTTGAGCTAGTTGGTATGTGCTTTCGCGAAAGCGTACATCACCCGCTTCTAGTTCTTTTTTTAAGGTAGCAACTGTCCGAGAAGTAACCTCAAGGGGTGCTTCCTTTTTGCCGAAAAGGGTCGTTAACTGACCGTGATAGTGTAGTATAATTTTCATCAGAACACTAATAATTTAATGGAAGCGGTGATTAACACAGTGGCTAAACAATACTCCAAGATGCGATTATTCCATTTTTTACTTCCTAAATAACTTCCCGCAAGTCCGCCGATGATCGCCACGACGACCATCACCCCTGCGATGGGGTATAAATCAATTCCGCTACTGAATTGCCCGAGCAGTCCTGCGGCAGAATTCACCCAAATAAACAAGGCAGAGACGGCAGCAGCTTCTTTCATGGTGCCCCAATGCAGCAATAGGATAATCGGTGTGAGGATGATCCCGCCCCCGATACCGATGAGTCCCGAGAAAAAGCCAATCACAGCGCCTAAAACAAGCGCCGGAAGGAAGTTATTTTTTTTGATGTTCTCTTGATTGTGATTGCGTTTCCACAACATTCGTGCGACGGCAAACACCAACAGTACGCCTAATATTTTTTTATACACCAACGGATCTACTTCGATCATACCACCTATAAATGCCGCAGGAATCGAACCGATGGCAAAGGGAATAAAGATGGATTTTTTGAAATATCCTGCTTTTTGATACTGATAAAATGCAATGCCCGCCACAAAAAGATTGAGTAAAAGTGCCGTTTGTTTCATGGTCGTATTAGGAACACTAAATAACGCCATAAGCGCTAGATAACCGCTCGCACCGCCATGCCCCACACTTGCGTAGAGAAAAGAAAGCACTGGTAAAATCACCAGAAATGCAATGAGCATGGTGGTTTCTAATCCCATAAATGCGTTCCTTTTGTGAGTTCGTTGTTCAAATGTACCGTCGTGCTATGCATCAGGTTTTCAAAAAATGTAAGGAGTTTTTCGCCGTAAGGTGTCACCATCGCGCCACCACCGCCAGCACCGCCTTTTTGGAGTTGTACCAACTCCTGTGCTCCCATGGTATTGATCTGATTGATCAGGCGCCAGGACTTACGATACGAAATCCCTGTTTCTTTAGCAGCTTTATTGAGCGAACCTGTTTTTTGAATCGCTCGCAATAACTGCACGTGGCCTTTGCCCATAAATTTGGCACCGTCTATTTCTAACCAGATTCTATGTTTACTGTGTACTTCCATAAGGCAATAAAATAGTTTCTACTAGGGTTCCTTGGGGTACTTCTGTGGTGGTTTCAGGAATATATACGAGGGCATTGGCTTCAGCAAAGGTGATCATGGTCGCGCTGTTCTGAAAATCCAAAATGGCGACTCCTTCCCTATTCACACGTGCTTTTAGGAATAGCGCACGCCCAAAGGTGTTGGTAAAAGCGGCACTGATCGGCAGGTGTATACGCAATAATCCTTGATGTTGTGCGCCACA
>CAYGQJ010000107.1:12605-15159 GCA_964351845.1 uncultured Flavobacteriaceae bacterium
TCTGAGTCTGAAATGGCCTTTTGAAGTACGTCTTGCGTTTTTTGAAGATTGTCTTCTACGTAGGCAATCTGTACCTCATGAATGCCTCTTTGATGAAGCACTGCTTCGAGTACGGCACTATTGCTTTCATAGACTTGCCCATCTGCGAGTGGGTTTCCTTCTTTCACCAGTTCGTTGCCCGTCACCACAAGGGTCACTTTAGGATTTTTGGTCACAGAAACCGTGTCAATCCCCAAACTTTTCAGGAGTCCGAGGGAGGATGGATTTAAGGTATGTCCTTTGGTAAGCGGATGACTACCCGCTTGGATTTGCCCTCCTATGGGTCTGATATTTTGACCTAGAACGGGGACTTTCTGTAGGTGAATATGATCGTCTTCTCGTTGTACTAATTCTTGGATCACCACCGCATCAGCCATATCAGGAACGCGAGCTCCTGTAAAAATACGCACAGCGGTGCCAGGAGACAAGGATGGGTTTTGCGCATCCCCCGCTTTGACTTCTCCAATGAGAGTGAAGGTATTGTTGTTTCCGCTTTCGCGAAAGCGTACCGCATATCCATCCATAGCGGATTGGCGAAAAGAAGGAAGTGATACCGTTGCGACAACATCCTGCGCAAGGGTCCGCCCTATCGCCTGTCTCACAGGAATACGCTCGGTGGTATCAAATGATTGGACATGTTCGTGAACAGCCTGTATGGCTTGAGAAACGGTGATCATAGGTTTTCGTTATGCATACGTGAATATAACGAAAAATATACGGACGTCCACTATCCTTTTTATCATTTGAGAAAGATGAATGGTTTGCCGTTATTTCTTGGACTTCATGGCGGTAATCACCCAGACATGCGGAAAGGTAATGGTGGCTAAAAAAGCGAAAAAGATCGCATTAAAGAGGTATAGATCGTCTCGTAGGTAAAAATATAAGGAGAAAACACCTACAATGGATAGCAACCAATAGACAAAAGAAGATTTTAGGTATTTCATCACAGAAGTCATCGAGGTATTGCCATATAAAAAACGTATTTGACCAGACAGTGACGGGATCGCATGCCAGATCACAAAATAGATCGCAAACGACCAGAGTAGATTGGCCATTTTAAATACTACGATAAAAACTAGGATGTACACAAACTCTTCGAGATAAGAAATCTCTTCCTTTTTATGTTTGAATAAGATCAAAGAAAATACCAAGGTCGTGATGCCTAAAATCCCCACCCCTACTAGAAAGAACGTATCTGTTAGGCTATAGGATGTAATATCATAAATAATAGATGCCGTAGCCGCTGCATTGAAATAAAAAATCAAGAATAAGATAAGCATCCCGTAAGTGGTATAATAATAAGGTAATAGTGCAGATTCTTTTTTATAGGTGTCATGCAAGTGTTCTTCGCCAAAATGAAAACCACTTATCACCACAAAAACAATGAGAGCGAGTACGGGAAGTATGTAAAAAAGAAACCCTACAGAAAGGACAAATGCCACATAGCCCGCTAAAATTTTATACGGACGTATTTTTTTTGTGGTTTCCTTTTGGGTGAGCAATTTAATATCATTCGCCCCGTGAAGGAGTCCTAAAGTGAGTATAGAAACGTAGGCAAGCACATTTTCAGCCTCACTATCAAACTGAATTGTGAGCCATAGAAGAAAAAAAGTGATTACGATTTTATGATTTTTCACAGGCAAAATATAAATATATCATAAATATAACATCTTTTTGTTTAATTTTTATTACTTTTAGTTAAACAAAAATTAATAACTATGAATTTTTTAACACTACCAACAATTCTAGACAAAATCGCATCTGACGATTATGTTGCATTTACATTTTTTGTAGGCGCGATGGCCATGATGGCCGCGTCTGCTTTTTTCTTTTTATCAATGAGTAGCTTTGATAGAAAATGGAGAACCTCGATCCTTGTATCAGGACTCATTACATTTATCGCAGCAGTACACTATTGGTACATGCGTGATTACTGGCAAATGAATGCCGAATCTCCTACCTTCTTCCGTTATGTGGATTGGGTGCTAACCGTACCACTCATGTGCGTTGAGTTCTACCTTATTCTGAAAGTAGCGGGTGCCAAAAAAGCACTGATGTGGAGATTGATTGTCCTCTCTGTGGTGATGCTTGTCACTGGGTACATAGGAGAAGCTGTGCAACGTGATGCTGCAGCGCTCTGGGGATTCATTTCTGGTGCTGCTTATTTTGTGATCGTTTACGAGATCTGGCTTGGAAGTGCCAAGAAGATTGCGGTCAAAGCAGGAGGTGCTGTACTCAAAGCACACAAAACTTTATGCTGGTTTGTCCTTGTAGGATGGGCTATTTATCCTATTGGATACATGGCTGGAACACCAGGATGGTATGAAGGCGTCTTTGGAGGTCTTTCTCTTGATGTGGTTTACAACATCGGAGATGCTATCAACAAAATTGGATTCGGACTTGTGGTCTATAACCTAGCGGTTATTGCGACTGAGAAAAAAGAAGCCGAAGCCTAAAAACACATCAACCATCAAAACAAAAGAGACCGTCTGAGAAGACGGTCTTTTTTTGTTTA
>CAYGQJ010000108.1:0-15097 GCA_964351845.1 uncultured Flavobacteriaceae bacterium
TTCGCGAAAGCGAACTAATACCATTTTATGATTAAATGGGTATTAATAGTGTGCGAATCTAGGTGCAAAAGTCTCATCTTTCCCATTCCCTCACTAGAAAGATGCATTCCCTAAGTATAGATAGCATCTATAAGAAGGTTATCTTTACTTTGGATCAAAATCCAATTCTATGAGAATTAGTGTATTATTTCTGTTTTTAGTATTGAGTATTCAGAGTGCTGTAGCTCAAGAATCTCCTTATCAAAAACAATGGGTAAGAGTAGATACTTTAGAAATTAACGGTCAAGTAAAAAGTGCATTAGCAACAGTCGATAGCATTAGACAAGTCAGCATACGTCAAAATCACTTTAATGAGTATGTGAAGGCTTCAGTCTACAGATGGAAATTTCTTAAGATTACAGAAGAGAATGCAGAGAACTCCATTCTTCAAGAAATAGAAGAAACGACGCTGCAAATGCCCATACCGCAGCAAGCGATATTAAAATTACTCAAAGCTCAATTACTCACAGACTATTATAGCGATAATCCCTACAGAATTAATCAACGTTCTAAAACAACCGAGCTTTCTAAAGATATTGGTTTTTGGGACGGACCACAGTTTATAAATGAAATTGTAAAAACTTATAAAGAAGCATTACATCATAAAGAGCAACTCCTAGAAACGCCGATAGCAACGGTAGATGCATTCGTGCAAAAAGGATTGGTAAACAGACAGTATGTACCTACATTATATGACCTAATAGCACAGGATGCGTTGCGTTTTTATAGAAAACCGTGGTATGGAATTGATAGGCCAGCGATTCTTTTTGAAATAAATAACCCTTCTTTTTTTGGTTCTTCAGAAGCATTTAGAGGCTTAGTATTTGAGACAAAAGATACATTGGCTTCTGCTTTTAATGCAGTTACATTGATGCAAGAGATCGAAGCGACTCATGCGCAAGATGCCGATCCTACTGCGTTTGTATATGCTCAACTACAGCGATTACAGTTTGCAAAGCAATACTATATAAGGGATACAAAAAATGAGTTGTATGAACAGGGGTTGTATACGCTTTCGCGAAAGCATACCACACGTGCAATCCAAGGGATTTTACAGTTTGAACTCGCGAGTCACTATGTGAGTTTGGCAAGAATGATAGATCCAAATAAAGGGGATGTCATCTATAAAGGATATTACTTAAAAGCAAAAGAGATCTGTAAACGTCTTAGTAAAGAATACCCCGATACAGAGGCTTCCGTAAGAGCAGATCGGTTATTAAAAGACATTAATCAAATAGAACTTTCCATACAAATAAAAGAGCATGTATTGCCTGGTAAGGCAAATAGAATGGCTATTACCTACAGAAATGTAGATGCTTTAAACGTAAAGATTGTAAAAATCCCATCTTCCTGTAAATTAGAAGATTACTATTTTTTAGGAGGACATTTTGAGGAAATTACAACGAAGTATAAACATAGTATTGTCGATTCTCTAACCTATACATTACCCAATGCTGAAGACGTAGATAGGCATACCACAGAAGTGTTAGTGCCTAAATTACCACATGGGAGATATCTGATTTATGTAGATAACAAACGACTAGAGTCCTCTGGGGGCTATGCTTTTGGATATACAGAAGTTTCACAAATAGGATATACGGTAACAGATTATCCTAAGGAGAAAATCTTCCGATTTTATGATAGACCTTCCGGAACGCCTTTAGGGAACGTAGAGGTATCTACTACAGCTGCTTTAAAAGCATATAATAGTTCAGGAAGTACAGATGCGTATGGGGAATATAAAGTATTAAAAAAGAAAGAAGAAAATACCAATTATTACAATCATAAAGTAGAATTAACGGCAGTTTATAAGGGAGATACGCTACGTTTTAAGAATAGTGTCTATCCTGTATACAAAAGAAACGCAAATAAGGAAAAGCAATCAAAAGTGGCTGTTTTTCTAGATAGAGGGATTTATAGACCCGGACAAACAGTATATTTTAAAGGAATTCTATTACAAAGAGAAAATAAGAAATCTACCATTGTGCCTCAAGAGCACGTACGATTATTTATTGAGAGTAGTAACGGTGATACGTTGCTAGAAAAAAAGTTCACAACCAATGAATATGGCTCTTTTTCTGGAGAGTTTGCCATTCCTGAAGATGTGCTTGCAGGTGCTTTTAGAATCCGTGTAGAAAAAGATAATACCTCTTCAGCATTTTGGAATAGTGTATCTACTCATAATAATGGATATCAAAATTTTAGAGTAGAGGCCTATAAACGACCCACATTCGAAATCAATTTTGATGCTATCTCTAAAGTATATCAGCCTAATGATAGTATTACTATAAAAGGAAATGCAAAAGCTTTTTTAGGGTCTAACATTACAGATGCAAATGGTACGTATATGATTACTCGAAAAAAAGTGAATAGGTATTGGTATTATTACAGGGATTACGAGGAGGGGCGACAACTAGCCACAGGGGTATTAAAAACAGATGCTAAAGGAGATTTTGAAATTACATTTGTTGCAGATTTTGAAGGACAATCTATAGATACAATTTTTGAATTCTTAATCGCTGTTGATATTACAGATCTGAATGGAGAAACACGTAATGCTACAAAAAGAATTAAAATAAGCAGTAAAAATTTATTGACAACACTCACAGCACCAGAGCAAGTTGAAGGCGGGAAGTCTATTGAAATCGCTGTTGCGAGTAAAAACCTAAATGATGTTGAGGTTGTTTGTGATCATACTATTAAAATCTATAAACTGAATACGCCTAATCGGGTGCTTTTTGATAGATTATGGAACACCCCAGAATATCAACAAATCTCTAAAGAGGCATTTCAAGAAGCATTTCCAAATGAATTATACGATTTAGATAGTATTCCAGAATCAAAAGGGGCACTTGTGTATGAAGGCATGTTTAAAGATAGGGCTTCCTACAAAGAAGAAATTAGTACATCTGTTTCTTGGGAAGCAGGAACCTATCTGATAGAACATCATGCCCAAAGTAAAGAAGGAACTTCAGTAATCACTGAGCAACGCCTACTCATAAATCAGCCCACTCAAAAATACCTTCCTAAAAATGAGTTATTCAGTTATGAAGTTGTGAATGAAAACCCTCGTAAAGATGGATACGTGGAGCTTCATCTCAAAACATCACTTACTGAATTGCCCATCGCTATAGATGGTTTTTATAAGGAAGATCGGTTTTATAAAGATTTGATAGTACTTAATGGTAAGGAAACAATTAAAATACCGCTAGATCCAAATTTTGAAAAAGAAGCGACTATTCGTTTAAAATACGCAAAGTACGAACGATTTTTTTATGAAGATATTCCAATAGACTTATCTATTCCCAGAGACTTCCTTGAAATAGAAACTAAAACATTCAGGAGTACACTATATCCAGACTCAAAAGAAAAGTGGAGTTTTAAAATTAAAGATTCAAAAGGAAAAAAGGCGGCAGCAGAAGTCCTTGCATCCATGTATGATAAATCACTAGATACCTATGCAAAGAGTACATGGAATTCTAAAATTGACATTAGAGAGTATGGCTATAATTATGTGCCTTCCATCGATCAAGGTTCTGATATTTTGACGCGTAACTTTAGAATTGTAAATAGAGAAAGAACAGGAAACAGATTTGTGAGTCGTTTTGATAGAGTTTTCTTCTTCGGATTGGATTTTTATGGTTCAAGCTATAGGTACTCTAATTATATACAATCCAAAAGATGGTCAAAAGAATTAAAACAAAACAGAACTAAAGCCACCCTAGGTGCAATCGTAGGAATTGTGCTAGACACTGATGGCTCTCCAATATCACAAGCAACTGTTCGTGTAAAGGGATCAAAAGAGGAAACGCTAACAGATGCTGGGGGAGAGTTTTCTATAGACGCAAACCTTTCAGATATCCTTGTGGTGTCTAATGAAGGCAATCTCACCCGTGAAATAAAACTAACGAGTAAGGTTGTATACATCGTTTTAGAAAAAGATCCTTCCTTTGAAGAACTCATTATAACGGCGCAAGGCATAAAAAGAGAAAAGAAAGCATTGGGCTACGCAGTAAGTGAAGTTTCTTCAGAAGAAGTTTCAGTTGAAGTGTTAAATGATTTGAATCTTGTGTCAGGGATACAACTAAATGCCTTGACAGTAACAGATACGGTAGATTTTGACTTTGATGCTGATAAAGCATTACTTTATAATTCAAGGCCAGGAAGTAAAACAAATGCCGTTGATTTTAAAGGCGTAAAAATTCGAAAAAACCTCAATGAGACGGCCTTTTTCTATCCGCATGTAACCACAAACCGTAAAGGAGAAATCAAATTTACGTTTGATGCACCCCAATTATTAACCCAGTGGCGCTTCCGATTATTAGCACATACCAAAGGGGTGGTTACTGGAAAATTAGAGAAAGAAGTCATCACTCAAAAGGATTTGAGTTTAGTGCCTAATACCCCTCGTTTTTTAAGAGAAGGAGATGTGGTACAGTTAAGTGCCAAAATAGCAAATCTTACGGCTAAAGAAATGAACGGAGCTGTGCAATTACAGCTTTTTGATGCGCTTACCATGAAGCCTATTGATAGTGCTTTTAATAACATAGATGCAACAAAAAATATGGTTATTAAACCGAATGGAAATACACCTGTGTTTTGGAGATTAGAAATCCCTTCAGATATTCAAGCGGTGACTTATCGCATGGTTGCAAAAGCAGGTTCGTTTTCAGATGGAGAAGAAAATATACTACCCGTTTTACCAAACAGAATGATGGTGACAGCATCGACTTCTTTTCTTGTAAGAGCCGGTGAAGAACAAGAAATCACCATCGATCGTCTTGTGAATACAACATCAAAAACGCTTACACATCAAAAGTTTGCGTTGGAGTACACTTCCAATCCTTCTTGGTATGCGTTACAATCATTACCCTATTTGATGGAGTTTCCACATGAGTGCTCAGAGCAAACATTTTCTAGAATGTATGCCAATAGCCTTTCGGCGAAAGTCCTGAATAGTCACCCTAAAATTAAAGAAATCTTTGAATCATGGAAGGGTGATGGTGTGCTAGAAAGTGTTTTAGAAAAAAACGAATCATTAAAATCTATTCTTGTTTCTGAAACTCCATGGCTTCGAGATGCGCAATCAGAAACCGAACAAAAAAAGCGCTTAGGTTTATTGTTTGATATAGAAAAAAATACAGCAGCTCAAGAAAAAGCACTTGCCAAACTCAAGGAAAAACAAAACGAAAACGGAGGGTTTCCTTGGTTTTCTGGAGGGAGAAGTAATTATTACATCACTAGACATATTGTATCAGGTACGGGGCATCTGGAAAAACTTGGTGTGGACATACAATCCCCAGAAATGCTTGAAAACGCTATTAATTATTTAGATATAGAACTAGAGAATCAGTTTGAAAAATATGTAAAGAACTATAAAGATACGACTGCTTTTTATAGACGTGTAGATCATTTACATTTCTTATACGCAAGATCTTTTTTCTTGAAAGAATACCCTTTGCCAGCAAAGATTCAGCATATCACAGATGGATCATTAGCCTATTATAATGAAGAATGGCTATCTACATCTATTTATGAAAAAGGATTACTGGCTGTTGTAAATCATCGATTAGGCAATAGAGAGATGGCAACTAAAATCCTTACGGGTTTGAAAGAATCTGCGGTACAGTCTAAGGTAAACGGGATGTACTGGAAGAATAATCGTTCGGGTTGGTATTGGTATCAATCCCCTATAGAAACACAGGCATTACTTATGGAGGCTTTTGATGAGGTAACGCAAGATCAAGAGACCATTGAAGAGCTTAAAATATGGTTATTACAACAAAAACGTGCAGGAGATTGGAAAACCACAAAAGCCACAGCCGCGGCAGTCTACGCACTTTTGATGACTGGAAATTCATTTGTATCACAAGATGACACCACTCAAATAAAAATGCCAACGCCAGAGAGCCAAAAACGGATGGATGAAGCACCACGAGAGCGTGGGACAGGATATGTAAAAGCAGTTTGGAATGGCGATGAGGTGACAACATCACTAGGAAACGTAGTGATTAAAAACAAAGGAACTTCGGTAGGTTATGGAGGCATGTATTGGCAGTACTTTGAAGATTTAGATAAAATAGAAGATACAGAAGGAGCGATTCTAAATATGTCAAAATCCCTGTTTTTAGTAACTAAAGAAGACGCGACGCAACCTCTAGAGAAAATTTCTAATACGACTGTTTTAGAACTAGGACAGACCGTCAGAGTCAGGCTAATAATTAAAGTAAAAAGCAATATGGAGTTTGTCCATCTTAAAGATATGCGAGCCAGCGGTCTAGAACCTATAGATGTTTTGTCAAAACATACCTATCAAGACAGACTTTCGTACTATCAAAGTACACGAGACACGGCCACTCACTTTTTCTTTGATACCTTACCTATGGGAACCTATGTATTAGAATATGATTTGAGAGTTACTAATAAGGGACAGTTTTCAAATGGTATAAGTACCATACAAAGTATGTATGCTCCAGAATTTTCAAACCACACAGCGGGTATGCAACTGACTATAGATTGATGCTTTTTTTAAACGAAAACGATATAGCATGGTAAGCTAACGTAAACTTAACATAAGATTCTTTAAGATTCTTTGGCGATACCGCTATTTCAGCGTATTTTTGCACCCCGAAAACAGAAAATGCATATATAATAAATTGTTTAATTAATTGTATACAAAATAGTTAGGCAGGTATTTTTTGTTTCTGGGTACGCTTGCACCTCTGCTAAAGCTACGGCGGCACGCAGATCGCGAAAGCGGATAATACATGACACATCTTTTATAAATTATATAAGGAATGTATCGTCAAAGTACTTTTTAAAAAATACCCGCAATGCGGGCCATGATTATGACAGTAGATAAAATAAAAACATTTGATGTACTTATCGAAATCCCAAAAGGGAGCCGTAATAAGTACGAGTACGATTTTGAATTGAAAAAGATTCGTTACGATCGTATGATTTTTTCATCTATGATGTACCCTGCAGATTACGGGTTTGTGCCAGAAACGTTAGCGCTAGATGGAGATCCTTTAGATGTATTGGTATTGGTAACAGAGCCTACCTTTCCTGGATGTGTGATCGAAGTAAAGCCCATCGGTGTTTTTCACATGGCCGATGAAAAAGGACCTGATGAAAAAGTGATTTGTGTACCTGTAAGCGATCCTATCGCAAGCAGAGTAACTGATCTTTCTGAGTTAAATCCACATTTAATAAAAGAAATAGAACACTTTTTCCAAGTATATAAAGATCTTGAAGAGAAAAAAGTAGATGTAGGGGGATGGGGAGATGTGCATGAAGCAAAAGAAATTGTAGCTAAGTGTATAGAACGTTACCAAGATAGTGACGTACCACGTAGTGAAGTAAGCATTTACTAAACTACACTTTTTAAAAGAATTAGCCGTAATACCATATAAATAATAAAACAAGCCACAATCCTTTGGATTGGGGCTTTTTTTGTTCGGTCTGTTTTCCTACATTAGCGACGCTTAAAAAATAATTAAACCAAAAAGAATATTATATGGAATCAATGATGATTTATATGCCTATTGCAATGGCGATATTAGGGCTGATTTACATGGGAGTAAAGCGCTCTTGGGTGATGAAACAGGATGCAGGAGATGGTAAGATGAAAGAAATTTCAGATCACATTTATGAAGGAGCTTTAGCTTTTTTGAGTGCTGAGTATAAGTTACTCGCCGTTTTTGTGGTCATTGTAAGTGTTTTATTAGCGATTGTTTCGTTTGTAGTACCTACAACACACTGGCTTATCGTGATTGCATTTATTTTTGGAGCTATATTTTCTGCCTTTGCAGGAAACGTAGGAATGAAAATTGCTACCAAAACAAATGTTCGTACCACACAAGCAGCACGTACAAGTTTACCAAATGCATTAAAGATTTCTTTTGGCGGAGGTACTGTCATGGGTCTTGGCGTTGCAGGTCTTGCTGTTTTAGGTCTTACAGCGTTTTTTATCTTTTTCTTTCACTTCTTCATGGGCGGTGTATGGACCAATACCATGGATATGACCATTGTACTTGAAACGCTGGCTGGATTCTCATTAGGAGCAGAGTCGATTGCGCTTTTTGCACGTGTAGGAGGAGGTATTTATACAAAAGCTGCCGATGTAGGAGCAGATTTAGTAGGTAAAGTAGAAGCAGGTATTCCTGAAGATGATCCTCGTAACCCTGCAACTATTGCAGATAACGTAGGAGACAACGTAGGAGATGTAGCAGGAATGGGAGCTGACCTTTTTGGTTCTTATGTGGCAACAGTTCTTGCAGCAATGGTATTAGGAAATTATGTAATTAAAGATATGGGCGGAAGCATTACGGATGCTTTTGGAGGTATCGGTCCTATCTTATTGCCTATGGCAATTGCAGGAGTTGGTATTATCATCTCTATCATAGGAACCTTATTGGTAAAAATAAGCTCTAACGATGCTAAAGAAGACCAAGTAATGGGCGCTCTTAATAAAGGGAACTGGACGTCTATTATCTTAGTAGCAGCAGCTTGTTTTGGGTTGTGTAAGTGGATGCTTCCAGAAACAATGACCATGAACTTCTTTGAAACTACGGGTAATGTGCCTACTTCTATATCTTCTATGCGTGTATTCTACGCAACGTTGGTAGGATTAGTTGTGGGTGCTGTGATTTCTTCAGTAACAGAATATTATACAGGATTAGGGAAGAAACCTATTCTTAAAATTGTACAACAATCAAGTACAGGAGCAGGAACTAATATTATTGCAGGTCTTGCTACAGGAATGATTTCTACATTCCCTTCTGTATTACTATTTGCAGGTGCTATTTGGGCATCATATGCATTTGCAGGTTTTTATGGAGTAGCATTGGCTGCTTCTGCCATGATGGCAACAACAGCGATGCAGTTAGCGATTGATGCTTTTGGACCTATCTCTGATAATGCAGGGGGTATTGCTGAGATGAGTGAGCAAGAGCCAATTGTACGTGAGCGTACTGATATTTTAGACTCTGTAGGAAATACAACCGCAGCAACAGGAAAAGGATTTGCTATTGCTTCGGCGGCATTAACTTCTTTAGCTTTATTTGCAGCCTATGTAACTTTTACGGGAATAGAAGGAATCAACATCTTTAAAGCACCGGTATTAGCGATGCTTTTTGTTGGAGGAATGGTACCTGTCGTGTTCTCTGCATTAGCGATGAATGCTGTAGGAAAAGCTGCCATGGAAATGGTGCAAGAAGTACGTCGTCAGTTTAGAGATATTCCAGGGATTATGGAAGGAACTGGAAAACCAGAATACGATAAGTGTGTGGCGATCTCAACAGAGGCATCTCTTAAAGAAATGATGTTACCAGGATTACTGACCATAGGTTTTCCACTTGTGATTGCTTTCGTACCGTTACTTTTCGGAATGGAAAGTTTAGCGATTGCTGAAATGTTAGGAGGTTATATGGCTGGAGTTACCGTAAGTGGTGTACTTTGGGCGATCTTCCAAAACAATGCAGGAGGTGCATGGGATAATGCAAAGAAATCTTTTGAAGCTGGAGTAGAAATTAATGGAGAGATGACCTATAAAGGTTCTGACGCACACAAAGCAGCAGTAACTGGAGATACAGTAGGAGATCCATTTAAAGATACTTCAGGGCCTTCTATGAACATTCTTATTAAACTAACATGCTTAATTGGTCTGGTGATTGCACCTATCTTAGGAGGGCACACAGAAGATGGTGTTGCATTGACAGAGGTTCAAGAAATTGAAGTAATTGCAGATGCGACTACATCTGGTGATGTACAAAAGCAAGTACAGGTAGAAATGACTGCGGGTGATAACGGACAAGCGAAAGCTACGGTAAGTACGACCATCACTAAAGATGGAGAAACTACGACAGAAGATAAAGTATATGAAGGAACGGTAGAAGAAGTGAAAGCTGCTGTAGAAGCTTCAAAAGAAAATGTTACCATTAAAGTAAAAACAGGAAAATAAATTTCCTGAACATACTAAAACAAAAAAGCGAGCCTTGAGCTCGCTTTTTTGTTTTATATAATAAATGTTTCTTTTAAAATAATCCGTGTAATTGCGCATCAATCTTATTAATGATTTCTCCTAGATCTTCTGGATTATCTACAAAGTTGATATTGTCGACATCAATGATAAGGAGTTTTCCTTTATTGTAATCATGTATCCAAGCTTCATAACGCTCATTCAGCCTGCTTAAGTAATCGATACTGATAGAATTCTCATAATCACGTCCTCGTTTATGAATTTGTGACACAAGGTTAGGAATAGAGCTGCGCAGGTAGATCATCAAATCTGGTGGATCGACGACACTTTCCATAAGGTCAAAAAGCGAACGGTAGTTATGAAAATCACGATTGGTTAAAAGGCCCATCGCATGCAAGTTAGGTGCAAAAATAAAAGCATCTTCATAAATCGTACGATCTTGTATAATGCTTTTTTTGCTATTGCGTATTTCTAGTAATTGACGAAAACGGCTATTTAAGAAATAGACTTGTAAGTTAAATGACCAACGCTCCATTTCATTATAAAAATCATCCAGATACGGGTTGTCTACCACATCCTCAAACTGCGGAGTCCATCTATAATGTTTAGCAAGAAGTCTTGTAAGCGTCGTTTTTCCCGCTCCTATATTACCGGCGATTGCAATGTGCATTGGCTTATTCTTTTGATACGTTTAGTCTGTAAGAGGTCAAAATTTGACCGTTGTAAATATAAAGGATTTCATCCTTGATCGAAAACTGTAGTACTTTAATTTCGGGAATTTCAATATTTATAAATTCTGTTGCATTTTTCTCCTTATAATAGAGTTTTTCTTCAGAAATAGCGAAGATGTGACCTCTGTATTCTCTGATGCCATACAGTTGTTCATTTATTGGATATGTGCTAATTAAGCTCCCATATACAGTATAAGAATCAATACTGTTTTGTGTTTTTACCCAGCATACATTAAAATTACTTGTGAGCTCTAATGCAGGAAGTAAGGTAGGAGGGAATTCGGTAATGACTTTATTTTGATTGTAATCAAACAATTCTAGTCGTTGTATATCCATATTAAAAATCCACAAACGTCTATCGCCTGCATTGGTCGCCTGACTTACGTTTCTGAAATTTTCTATGGCACTAAAATTAATCCGCCTGATTTCTGCGAGGGTATTATCAAGCACCACAACCGTATTGGATTCTTGATAAAAAACAATCAGTTTAAGTGGATTGATGAGGTCAACACTGGTAATTTCCCCAAGATTGAGTGCCGCGTATTCAATAACTTCTTTGGCGCTTTTTTTATACAAAGTATTTCTAGCCGTGTAATAGAGATTCTGAAAATTATCTGCTCCCACAAAAGTTTCCGCTTTTAAAGGGATCTCTTTTAGTTTTGTAACGCTATATGACTGTGCCAAAGTGGTACTTTGATAACATACAAAAAGGAAAAGGAATACAATTCTCATAGGACAAGCAAAGTACAAAAATCTAGCCGTTTTTAAGGGTACGCTTTCGCGAAAGCGTATATAGGGCTATTTTCTATAGATCAACTGATGCCTTTATATCCATATCCTCTCACATTAACAATGGAGATATTGGGATCTTCTTTTGGTCTTTAGAGTGTTTTAACTAGTTATGAATTATTTTCTGAATCAAAGTATTCTGCCCTGTTGTAAGCGTTAGAATAAACATGCCTTTTGATAAATGACCAAGATTAATTTCTTCCTCTTCCCTCGTGAGTAATTTACGCAGTACTTTTTTGCCAGAAAGATCATATATGGTAAGTTGACTATCAATCGATGAATTGTTATTTTTAATGTATAGGATATCAGCAGAAGGATTAGGATAAATTTGTATAAGTTCAAAATTTAAATTTTCTATAGATAAGGTAACATCGCTATCTAAAAAATCTGGGATACCGTTATTATTGGTGTCATCATCAATAGGCGAACCGCTATTATTATAATCTTCATTAATGGTGTCTGTCCCATCGCCGTCATCGTCATCATCAAGATAGTTTTCTACCATATTTTCATCGGTATCGATAAAAATATAATCATTTGATAATAATCCTGCTCCGATACCCTGTATTTCAGCATTCGTAGGTACAGAATCACCATCATCATCATCGTCTTGATAATTAGGGACTCCGTCGTTATCGGTGTCATCATCATCAAAGTTGCCATTTCCGTTCAGGTCCTCCATAGCATCATTCACTCCATCATCATCAAAATCTGTTAATGTGTAATCAAATAGTAGATTAAAACTGGCAATATTAAAGCAATTGCTGGTAGGTTCAATATTGATTAAGCGGACATAGATTGTTTGAAGAGTACTGATATTTGTATAATTAGCAGGATCTGCGATCGCATTTATATTTAAGTCAGCATCTTCTTGTGTTTCAAAGTAACGAAAAGCAAAATCATTAGGGTTTTGTGAACCTAATAGTATAGCTTCATTGATAGTAAGATCAAATATTTCAAAACCATCCAAGTCTGTGTCTGCAAGGACAATATCATTAGGAGCAGCAGCAATATCAGCTCCAACGGATAAAATTTCAAATGCGACTACATTTTCAGAAAGACAGCCAGCATCAATATTTTGAGTAGTAGCATAAATTGTTTGCGGATTTGTTATATTGATATAATCTGTAGGATTACTAATAGCATTTGTTCCCGATTGTGCATCTGTAAGCGATGTGTAGTAGTTTACACCTATACTTGCAGGATTTTGATTGGCAAGTATTTGCATATCACGTGTCGTCAAATCAAACGTCGTATTTGGAGCAAAAGGCATTGTGCATAGTGTGTAGTCAGCAATGTTTGAGCCTATCACAGGAAATGATGCGACAGATAAAATAAAATCGCCTATTACAGCACAAGTACTAGCATCTGAGGATACTCTAAAGTATAATGTTTGCGAAATACCCATGTAATTTTCTGGCTGATCAATAGCATTTACATTAGAGTTTGCATCTGTCTGATTTAAAAAATAGTGTACTGTATAAATAGTTGGATCTTCTCCATTTAATATTTCAGTATTCTTGATGGTTAAATCTACAAGTGCAGCTCCTGAATCATTTGTCTCACAGGCAAATAGAGTAGATATATTTTCATTGATATTGGGTGTGTTGGTGACCGTAAGTATTAGCGGAGTAACAACAAAACAATTACTTGTGTTCTGTATTCGTGCATAAATTGTCTGGTTAAATTGTGTGGTATTTGAATACGTAAAAGGCAAAGGGTTGTCCTGAGAGATGGCTTCATCTTCAGTTTCGTAATACGTAATCGTAAAATTTACAGAAGGCGAAATAAGTAACTCATTTGCTTCCATTAAATCAAAAGTAGAAAACCCATTTCCATTAAGTTCACAGGCTTCTAACACAATATTGGACATAGCAACGGGAGTGTCTAACACTTGAAGTTGAAAAGAACTGATGTCAAAACTATCGTCTGTTGTATTAGAAACCCGTGCATAAATAGTCTGAGGATTACTTGTCGCTTGATAATTTGTAGCATTCGGTAATGGATTTGTGTTGTTTTGGGCATCTAGAAGCGTGGTGAAAAAAGCGATCGTTACATCAGACTGCGAACCAATAATTGCAGCGGTATTATTGGTAAGGTCAAAAAAGTAGGCAGTATTACCTTCTTCTTCACATAATGTCAAATCCGGAGCTTGAAAAGCAGTAGTAGGAATACCATCATCATTAAGGAAAAACCTTGATAGCTGAAGTCTTTTTTTGGTTTGAGCGCAATCTGCAAAATCAGTCATTGTACATAAAATAACTCTATTATCTCTTATAACAGAACTTGTGCCAAAACCTGAAAATTCAAAAGGATCGTAAAAAACAATACCAGTTTCATTAAAACTAGTATCAAGAACACCATTTCCAGTTACTTTTACAATATAAGCTCTGCTAAATGAATCTCCGGTAACAATATACCCATCTTCAAATGGGTGAATTTTATCTAATGCAGAATCACTATAAATATGTTCAAAAAAATTCCCATTAGTACCAAAGTCTGTGTCTATAGTTCCGTCAGCATTATATTGAGTAAGCATCATATTAAACAGAGAAAATGGACCTTCTTGTCTCCATCCTCCAACAATATAACTATCGTCCCCTTTAAGATATATTTTTTGTGCTCTCGAATCTGCATATAAATCATTTACATAAATACCATTGTCTCCATAGCTAGGATCTGGCTGTCCATTGGCTAATAATCGTACTATTAATATAGCACCATCTAATGTCGAAATTTGTCTTCTTCCAACGATAATTAGTTTCCCTTCAGAGTTCACTTTTAAATCAAAAACAGCGGAAGCACCATCAGACATGTGAGGAATATTAAAAAAACCATTATCTCCAAACGTAGTGTCAACTGTTCCATCAAGATGATAACGACCAACGGTAAACTCACGAACCCCAGAAGTATTAAAAACGCCTCCTCCCGAAAGGATCTTATCTTCATAAATAGTTAATACGTTAGGTGATATAATAGTGTTTTGAAATCCATCAATGCCAAAGGTGAGATCTGGATTTCCTTCAGTATCTATTTTAAGGAAAAAAGGGTTTTCTCCAGAGCTAAAACCTCCTATCAAGTAATGATTTTCATCATAACGTATTAGTTTTCTAAAGTTTCTAGATCCAAAGAGACGATACCCAATTTCCTGAAAACTGGTATCAAGGCTTCCATCATTATTAAACCGCATAATGATACCTGCAAATGAACTATTACCAGAACAACCTCCTGAAGCAACACCTGCACCTATTAATTTACCAGAAGGTAATGCTATGATTTCGTTTAGTGTGATACCAAAAGTGTTTCCATTTACCTCAATGGTATATTCTGCAACACCATCGGTTCCATAAGTCACATCTAGATCACCAGCATTTTGCGAAATAGTGGTATAGGATACTAAAAATAGTAAGATATAAAGTATATTTTTCATGCGGTGAAATTACAAAAAAAGCTATTGTCAGGAATTCGCTTTCGCGAAAAGATTACATGGAATACTATCTTCAGACTAGCAGCTGCCTTTATATCCATATCCTCTCACATTAACAATAGAGATATT
>CAYGQJ010000109.1:0-6706 GCA_964351845.1 uncultured Flavobacteriaceae bacterium
GACTCTATCATGATATTTGCAATATCAAGTCCTGTGGCAGCTTCTATGCCTTCTAATCCTGGTGAAGAATTTACTTCTAGCAACAAAGGCCCTTTATTCGATCGGATGATATCAACACCAGCGACGGGAAGTCCGAGGATTTTGGCGGCTTTAATAGCCAGTTTACGTTCCTCTAGGGTGACTTTTATTTTTGAAGCCGATCCGCCTTGATGGATATTGGCTCTAAACTCGCCTTTGGCAGCTTGTCGTTGCATAGACGCCACTACTTTTCCGTTGACCACAAAACAGCGAATATCTTGTCCGTTTGCTTCTTTGATGAACTCCTGCACTAGAATGTTAGTTTTAACGCTCTTAAAAGCGTTAATCACACTCTCTGCCGCCTTTGAGGTCTCTGCTAAGACAACGCCTTTTCCTTGGGTGCTTTCTAGTAACTTCACAATAAGTGGCGCTCCATTAACCATTTTGATAAGGTCTTTGGTGTCTAATGGCGAATTTGCGAAGCCGGTAATGGGGATATGAATATCATTTTTTGCGAATAACTGGGTGGCTTGCAATTTATCTCTTGATTGTGTGATCGCATCAGCGGAGTTAAGGCAATACGTTCCCATGGCATCAAACTGACGAATGAGCGCACAGGCATAAAAAGTCACAGATGGTTTGATACGAGGGATGATCGCATCAAATTCAGCAATCACATTTCCGCCTCTGTAGCGTATTTGAGGTTCTCTTGCATCAAACTTCATGTAGGCTTGCTCTACATTAAGAAATACCATCTCATGCCCGCGTATACGGCCTGCTTCCATCAAACGCTTGTTACTAAACAACTCGGGATTACTTGCCAATAAAGCAATTTTTAATCCTGATTTTTCGGTATGAAACGTCGTGTACATGCCTTCTACCTGATCTTCTTGAATAGAAGAAAATAGATAAGCCGCAGAGGGATTTACCAAATAACGGTTGTGTAATGCCTCACGCCCTAATAACATTCTAAACTCCATAGAATCTCGGTTTGCCAGCGTTACCTCGATCTCAAAGGTATCTTCCCCAAAGGTAATAGGGGCTTTAATCACGATGCGTTCTTCAGAAATCCCCATCGAGCTTTTTACAGAACGTTTGGCATGTACTTTTGCTTCACAGCTAATGCTGATACTTCTGTTTACCTGCAAAGGGTTTACATCAAAACGTACCCACTCTTCATTTTCTTTAAAGAATGTTTTGATCCCATTTGCTTGTATCGATGAGGTTTTAGCGCCTGAGTCTACACGTGCTTTTATCGCAGGTATCCCGAAGGTTTCAAAGGAACACCACTCTTCGCTTCCTATTATTTTTAAATTTTCCAATATCAATGTATTTTTTACTCACAAATAAACATCTAATAGATGGTTTACAGGTGTGTTTATTCGTATTTCTTTTTTAATTCAAATAAATCCTTTCGGCGGTCTCGAAGGTTTTTTACAGCTCCAAATTGATTAAGTTCTCTCAACAAATCTATATCTACATCTGCAATGAGGATCATCTCTGTATTGGGGGTGGCTTCGGCTTTGATTCCATTGGTTGGGAAAGAAAAATCACAGGGTGTAAACACCATAGATTGTGCAAACTGAATATCCATATTTTCTACATTAGGCAGGTTTCCAACACTTCCAGCAATAGCGACATAGCATTCGTTTTCTATAGCTCTTGCTTGAGAACAATGACGCACCCGTGAATATCCGTTCTGTGTATCTGTTAGGAAAGGAACGAATAAGATATCCATCCCTTCGTCTGCCAATAACCTACTGAGTTCTGGAAACTCAGAATCATAACATATGAGTATTCCTATTTTACCACAATCGGTATCGAAGGCTTTGATTTGGCTTCCGCCTTGCATCCCCCATACTTTTGCTTCATCCGGAGTCACATGCAATTTTTCATAACGTTCTATCGTCCCATCACGGCGGCATAAATAACCTACATTAAACAAACGACCGTCTTTCATTTCTGGCATACTTCCAGAAATAATATTGATGTTGTAGGTAATCGAAAACTCTGAAAATTTCTGTACAATAGCTGCGGTATGTTTTGCAAGTTCTCTGATGGCATCGGGTGTTTTTAAATGGTTGACCTCTGCCATGAGAGGGGCATTAAAAAACTCTGGAAACAAGGCAAAATCAGAGCGATACCCAGCCACTGCGTCTATAAAGTATTCCGCTTGATTCAGTAATTCATCTAAATCTTTATAGGGACGCATTTGCCATTGTATCAATCCTAAACGGACAACACTCTTTTTGGTTGCGGCTTTTTTTGATGGTTTTTTGTAGTAAATATTATCCCACTCCATGAGAATAGCAAACTCACCAGAGGCCTCATCACCTTCTAAATAGCCTTTCATCACTTTGGAAGGGTGAAAGTCATTGGAGATTTGAAAGTTTAATACAGGATCGTTAATCTCCTTGCGTTTTACTTTTTCTATATACTCTTTAGGTGAAATATCCTCTGCATATTTACTGTAATTAGGCATTCTTCCTCCAAAGGCAATACCTTTTAAGTTCAAGTTTTCTGCAACTTCTTTTCTATAATCATAAAGCCTTCTCCCCAAACGCAATCCTCTGAATTCAGGTTTAATAAACACATCAATACCGTATAAAACATCACCATCATTGGTGTGGGTATTAAATGAATAATTTCCTGTAATGTCTACATAGGTGTGGTCTTCTTCAAAATCGTCATAATTTACAATAATGGACAAGGCGCAACCAGCAAGTTGACCGTTAATTTTTATGACGACTTGCCCTTCTGGAAATTTCTCAATGAGGGATTTTATATGGTGTTCCTTCCAGTAGGAATCTGGCATATTCGTATATGCAGAAATCATAGTAGTTTTAAGTTCTTGATAATCGTCTAAATCAAGAAATTTTAATTCGATATTTTCTATATCTTTTGTTTTCATATCTTTTTTCTGAAGAGGGCTTCAGCTTTTTTTAACCTATTATACACAATATAATTCCTTCGAATTGTTGGATGACATCAAATACCAAGAAGTTTGTAAAAATTTATGAATCAACCGTGTCACTTTTTCGCGAACCTGCCTCGCCGGCAGGCAGGAGCGTATTCATTTAGAGCTCTCTAAATCGCAAAAACTACTAGTTTGCTTCTTGTCTAAACTGATCGCAGTATAACACAACAGCACTGCGGTCTTCTTTGTCTAAAAATTCTAACGCTTGTTGCCAAGGTACCCATAGGGCTTTTTTGAATTTTTCAGGTTCCAATACTTTTATATCTACAATGGATCTTGTGGTAATAAAATAATTTTTGAATACGACTCTTTTGTCTTTGGTGATATTTTTAATAGAGATAAAATAGGTAAGGTGTTTCTTTTTTAAAGTCACCCCTATTTCTTCACGTGTTTCTCTTATCAGGGATGTATCATCTGACTCATTTTTCTTCTGAACGCCACCGGCTAAGGTATATTTCTTCTTAACACCTATTTTTTCAAGCACCAAAATATGGTCCTCTTTAAAGGCGATGAGCCGTGATTTATGAATGGGTTTACAATTTGTCATGAATGTTTATAATGACATTCTAGATATCTAATGATTATTCAAAAGGGTCTTGCACTGCATCTGGGTCTGTTGCCTCTAGATCCTCATAGTCATCCTCATCATAATCTTCCATTACTTTTTCAAGCTTGGCGCTTACTTTTACTAGGTATTTTGTATCCTCTGTCACAATCTCTATGGCTTCTATTAAGTCATAGTTTGCATTTCTGAACTTAATGATATCTGCATCGTCATAGCCATCAGGGTATTTTTCCACTACTAAGGCCAAAATTTCTGGCGTTAGCTTTTTAAAATCAACGATCACTCTCTTCAGGTTAGGGTTGTCATTCTTTTTCATAATTACATATCTAATAGGTAAGCAAAAATTAATGGCGCTACAATGGTCGCATCAGATTCTATGATAAATTTAGGCGTATTCATATCTAATTTTCCCCATGTAATCTTTTCATTAGGCACTGCACCGCTATAGGACCCGTAACTTGTTGTTGAGTCACTTATCTGGCAAAAATAACTCCAGAAAGGGGTATCTGTACGTTCCATATCTTGATACAGCATAGGCACCACGCAAATAGGGAAATCTCCTGCTATCCCTCCTCCTATTTGAAAGAAACCAATACCATTTTTTGAGTTTTCTGTATACCAATCTGCTAAATAGGTCATGTATTCTATTCCTGACTTCATGGTACTTGCGTTAAGCTCTCCTTTCATGACATAACTTGCAAAGATATTCCCCATGGTACTGTCTTCCCAACCCGGAACAATGATAGGCAGGTTTGCTTTTGCGGCAGCATACATCCAGGAATCTTTGATATCTATCTCATAGTGCTGTTCTAACACCCCTGAGAGTAACAGTTTGTACATAAACTCATGTGGAAAATAACGCTCTCCAGCCGTTTCTGCATCTTTCCAAATCTTTACGATATGCTCTTGTATTCTCCTAAAAGCCTCTTCTTCTGGAATACAAGTATCTGTTACACGATTTAAACCACGTTCTAGTAAATCCCACTCATCTTGAGGTGTTAAATCGCGGTAGTGAGGTACCCGCTCATAATGGCTATGCGCGACTAGGTTCATAATATCTTCTTCTAGATTGGCACCTGTACAGGAGATAATGTGCACTTTATCTTGACGAATCACTTCTGCAAATATTTTTCCTAATTCTGCAGTACTCATAGCACCAGCTAAAGAGACCAACATTTTTGACCCGTTTGCAAGTTGGTCTTCATACCCTTTGGCGGCATCTACGAGAGATGCTGCATTAAAATGCAAATAATAGGTTGACAAGAACTGAGAAATAGCACCTTTAGTCTTCATCTTGATCGTATTTTAATTTATTGATATTGTTTTCTTTTTGGAACGTATAGAGGTCACTATTTTCTTCACCTTGATTTTGCTCTTGAAACTTATAGCTCAGCATTTTGTAGTAAAGCTTTGCTGCTAGAAAATCAGATGATTTATCGACTTCATTGGGGCATAGTTCTACAATATCAAATCCAACTACATTTTTTTGTTCGAATACACTTTTTAGAAATGTCAGTGTTTCATACCAAAACAAGCCTCCTGGTTCTGGAGTTCCTGTACTTGGCATGATAGACGGGTCTAGTGCATCTAGATCAAAAGTGATATAGACATTATCACCTAATAATTCTATAACAGTATCCATCCAATAGTCATCTACAGCCATATCATGGGCAAAAAAGACATTATCAGGGTTCATGACCGTTTTTTCTGTACTATCCATACTACGGATTCCAACTTGAACGAGGTGTGTGGTTTCGTTTGCTTCATGCAATGCACAGGCATGGTTATAGGGCGTTCCCTCGTATTCTTTTCTCAAATCGGCATGTGCATCTATATGCAATACAGTAAGATCATCATAACACTCATTAAAAGCACGTATCGCACCTATGGACACAGAATGCTCGCCTCCAAACATGGTGACGAATTTATTGCGCTTTATGTTTGATTTAATCACCTCATGTACCGCATTCACCATGGCTTCTGGGCTGCTATTTTCTGTAACTGCATCTACTAGGTGAATACCTTGCTTATACACTTCAGTATCGGTTTCTATGTCGTATAATTCCATGTTTTCAGAAGCATGCAAAAATGCTTCAGGGCCTTTATCGGCTCCTTTTCCCCAAGTACTTGTCCCATCATAAGGAACAGGAACCAATACTATTTTTGACGATTCAAGGCTTGCGTTTTTTTCTGGAATCCCTGCGTATGTAGTAAACGTTTTCATTTTGTTCTAAAATTTTATTTTGGGGTTAGTAAAAGGTTCTCATTGCCTCACTAACTTCTGGTAGGCTTGTTTTTGCTTTCGCGAAAGCGTTATTAATATCATAATCATATCCGAGAATAGACAGTAATTGTTCTGAGGTTTGCTGGTTTGCAAACACCGAAGTGATGATATTTCCGTCTTGATCACGGTCTATAAGAATATGTTTGGGGGTTGGAATCAAACAATGCTGAAGCCCTCCAAAACCACCGATGGTTTCTTGATACGCGCCTGTATTAAAAAATCCGATATAGAGAGGTTTTTCTTGACTGAATTTAGGCAAATAAATAGCATTCATATGTTGCTCACTATTGTAGTAATCATCACTATCACAGGTAAGTCCGCCTAGTAAAACGCGCTCGTATTCTTTATCCCATCCTGAGATAGGGAGCATCACAAAACGTTTATTGATCGCCCAAGTATCTGGCATGGTAGTGATAAATGAGGAGTTGATCATATTCCACTTCTCACGGTCGTTTTGTTTTTTCTGGTATAGCACTTCATAAATAGCCCCGCCAGCTTCACCTACGGTAAAACTTCCAAATTCTGTGAAGATGTTAGGCACATCCACACCTGCCTCATCACACGTTTGTTTGATTTGTCTAATGATTTCATCGATCATATAGGCATAGTCATACTCAAAAGCCAGTGAATTCTTAATAGGAAAACCACCGCCAATATTAAGACTATCAAGGCTTGGGTTTTCTTTTTTAAGGGCTACATACACACTCATACACTTGGAGAGTTCGTTCCAATAGTAGGCGGTATCTCGGATTCCTGTATTGATAAAAAAGTGTAACATTTTAAGCGTTACCTTAGGATTATCTTTAATCTCATTATTGTAAAAAGGGACAATGTTTTTATACCCTATTCCAAGTCTAGAGGT
>CAYGQJ010000109.1:6806-14506 GCA_964351845.1 uncultured Flavobacteriaceae bacterium
ATATCAAAAGCTGATGAGGTTTCGATATGAATATCATTTTTCAAGGCTTCGTCTAGTACGTGTTTAAAGTGCGAACTCTTAGTACAATAACAGTAATTGTAGGAACCGTTATAGTTGTTTTGTTTGATGGCATCTGCAAACCACTCTTTTGCTCTGTTAATGTTATCAGAGATTTTAGGTAGGTAGGTAAATTTTAAGGGCGCTCCATACTGCTGTATAAGACCCATAAGGTCAATCCCGTGGAAATTAAGCATATGGTCTTTAAGTGTAAATTCTTCTTGTGGGAAGTCAAAAGTTTGATCGATAAGATCAATATATTTAGTTTTCATTGTATATAATTGATAATTAGAACATGTAGAAGTGCTCAGAGAGCTACAAAGTGTATGTGTCTAAAAACTCAAATACGAAAAATAAAAATAGTAGAAGGGTCAAAGCTTTTTTGCTTCAACAGGTGGTACGTAGTTTTAATTTCAGAAGTCAGCCTGAGAATTCGGTTCCTTATCCCTAAGGCAGCTTTTGGAGTAGACTTCTTTATGCTCCTGAGCCCGAATCTGAAAAAAGATTCCATTTTATAAAGGCAATGCGTTCTTTAATGTGAACTCATTATCATAACAAACATACTAAAAAAATGGTTTGTTTTATTTTTTTTGAAAAAAATTAAAAAAAATAATAACATCTTAGCATTAAGTTTACAAACCGCTTACCTACAGCCAGTAACAATTAGTTTTCTAGAATAAAAAGCATATTCTTTATATATAATTTACAGGTAAAACGATGTAACTACCCATTTAAAGAATATGCTTTTTGTTTTATTTTCAAAAAATTGAAAAGATATGTATGCATTTATTAGAAAGGATATTTTAGTGCACATACAAAGATAAAGGCTTCGTCTAATGGTTTAACAATCTGCTAAAGTATTAGCCTGATCGGTACAAGATCTACAATTAGAATAAAGACAGGTTATAAATTTACAATCTTCAACAGGGTCACTCTTTGTGCCACATATCCCAGATCCCCCTTCTATCATATCTGAATTGGTGAGTCTTGAAATTGTTAGCTTCTTTAAGGATAGCTTCTTTAAGGATGTTGATTTTTTCATAAGAAATTTCAATAATTAAATTAATAAAATAGTTTACGGGTTTATACTAAAGGATCACTCTCTCTTTTTTAATGCTCTTTAAGTTTTTTATATAATACGAAGGTGAAATACCAGTTTTCTTTTTAAAAGCAGCTGAAAATGAATCTGCCGAATTAAACCCTATTTCTTTTGCAATTCCAAATAATGTGTATTGCTGTAATGTATAGTTAATCTGCAATTCTTTCAATACATAATCTATTCTTAAATCATTGATATACGTTATAAATGTTTTCTTTTTATGAGTATTAATGACCTTAGATAAATACTTAGTATTGGTCGATAATTTTCTAGCTAATCCTGTGATGGTCACTGTATTTTTCAAAAAACCTTTTTTGGATTCAAAGGCCTGTAATCTATGTAAAATATCTTCCACTAATTGGGAATCAATACTCAATTTTTTACTAGACGCTGGACTACCTATATTTTTATCTAATGTATCTTGATTCTCTACTTCTTTAAGTATATGATTGAATCGTTGCTTGTATTTTTTATGTTTTAAATATAGTACACCTAGCACTAATAAGACTAGAAATAGCAGTAGTAACAAAAGTATCTTTTCGGAAGCTAAATACTGATTTTTAAATTGTAAGCTTTTAATAAGATCATCTCTCTTTTTAAGAAGTTGTGGTGTATCAAAATCAGTATTTATAATGTTCGAAATCTTTAGATTTCTTGTAGAGATTACCTCATTAAAATGTAGTAATTTACTTTGAAAATATAATTGTTTTTCTTGATTCCCAATTTCCTTATAGCTCTCAATTAAAGTTACGTATGCATTTTTTACTTCTGGTATAATCGCATTATGTTTTGTCAACAAAGAATCTACTTTTAAGAAGTATTGGGCTGCTTTTTTATTTTCAGATTCTTGTAAAATCTCTCCTATATAATAATTTGCAAGAATGTAATATTTTATATCAAATCGAGAATTAAAATTCACATGAGACATTCCTTCTCTCAATAAAAGTGCTGCTTCTTCATACCCGCCTTTATGGTATAAATTTATACCTTCATTAATTAAGGCTTTACTTAACCTAGTGGTATATTTTTTGCGTACATCATCAATAATAGTAGTATAGTAATACGAAGCTGAATCATATTGCTTAGTATACCTAAAAGATTCAGAAAGACTTAATGAAGACCCTAAAATTGATATATGATTTTTTTCCGCTTTATTGTGTTCGAGATAGAAACCCTTTCTATATAAATCTAAGGCTTCTTTATACTTCCCTATCTCTAATTTAATTTCAGCAATATTATCTAATGCAACGATTTCATAATCTTTAAAACCACCTACAATAGAGAGTTTTAACACTCTAAAATAGTGTTCTAGTGCTTTTTCATAGTCATAGCGCGATTGGTAATATAACCCAAGTGAGTTAAGAGCTGGAATAGCATATATAGAATCTACGCTTGTACTTTCTGCTATGGATTGTTTAATAATAGTTAGTTTCTCCTCATCATCATTTGCGTATGAAGACAACCTAATTAATGCCTCTGATTTGGTAACTCCATCATTAGCAATGGTCGCTTTGGTTAAAATCGTATTCAAATATAGCTTTGCCACCAACGTATCACTTCTATTTTTGAGAAAATGATCATGTAGATACTTATAACTTTTTCCTGTGAGTGAATCTGGTATTTTCAATACTTCTTCCTGTGAAAACACCCCATTAAAAACACACAATAAACTCCAGAATATAAAAGACCGTATTTTAATGAAACGCATAGATATTTGCTTTTAGGGGAGTTGCATTTTTTCTCTAAAATAATCAAATCAAAATTATACAATCACTATTAATCATATATATCATCATTCTCAAGGGATATGTGTATAAAAATTAAGGGTACGCTTTCGCGAAAGCATCCTCATTCCTAACGCTATAATTTCTAGAAGCAACCTATTAAAAATCAATCGATATAAAAGTAAAAAAAAAGAGAAAAGGCATTCAAAAAACACATGCAACACCATCATACCGACACGAATTTACCTTCAGGCTTGATATTTTAAATTTTTATTCTAAAACTCTAAAAACCAATACCTTATACCCATATTTAAATACACAAATTCCCTGAATTCCTATAAATTTTTATTGCTCCTACTTTTAAAATGGATGAAATTAGGATGAGCATATTACAAAAAGAAATACTAAAACTTAGACAAAAGTTTTGATCTCTTTTATATCGCTACAGACAGATTCCTTGAATGTCTTTAAAGGATCAAGGTATTTAATAATCATAAACAATGAAACTATGAAAGATTTATTAAAATTAGGAGAAGCATTAACCCGTAAACAACAACAAGAAATTAAAGGAGGTAGAAGACCCGTAGGCATCTCTGATGGTGAGTGTACAACTGGAGGTTCATGTGACCCCTATGGTAACGGTAGTGATTGTCCAGATTTAGATCACTATTGTGTGGGCACCACATACGTAATAATAGGGAATAACAATCCTCAAATTTATTATACAGGAGGTGTATGCACTTGTGATTAAAATATAACCCTCGGTATTAACATACATTGATCATCCAGCTATATGTCACTTCGTATAACTGGATGATTTTTTTATTCTAGTGTACTCCTTCTACTTTTTATTCACGTTTTTTTGATTATGATTATCTTAGAGTCAGAAAACTTGCTATTGTGTATAAAATCGCGCTAAAAATAAGCAGCCTGCTCCTAGTGATCTTGATCATCTACCCAGCCTGCGCTCCTTCAAAAAAAGAACCAACAGCAAATCGTAAAATAGCCAAAGACACCCTCAACTTGGGATATATGTATTGGGCAAATGACATGACACCTTTTGGCTTTGGATCTCGGTATTCACTCATCCTATCAGGAACGGTTACTGAGATTACGATTCCTGCCGAAACACCTGAAGATGCCCTGTACACGTCTGTCGAAGGCTACATCGCCATTCAAGAAGTAATTTTGGATTCAAAGTCACACAACACAGATATGACCAACATCGGTTTTATAGAAAGTGATTGTTTTGAAGGTACATCGCTCAAAAAAGGAGATCAAGTATTGGTGTTTTCTGTCTCTTACGAAGGAGCGTATGCGATTACAGGAAGACAATCTATTATTAAAATCCCAGCAAATGACAAACGGTATATCACTTCGCTGAAAAAGTATATCACATCTTCCTATAACCCAACGGTTATAGAAGAAGACATTGATTTATGGAATGCTGTATCTGTGGGTGAAGCCCTCAAAGAATACATCAAAAATTATAGAGAATATCACAATCACTAAAACGCCAATTCGTACATAGGAGTTTTATCTTCCTTAAACTCAAACAGCCGTGAATAATCCATCACATTTGTCACCCCGTCTAGGGTACATAAAAAAGTGACTGTTTCAGAAAGCCCTCTAAATAATAAGTCCTTATCTGTCGGCTTAGCAGGTTTTATCCCTGTATGAATAAGTGGCAAAGAATACCCACACGCTTTTAAAAAAACCGCTTCTATTTGCAATAATTCTTGAGGGGTATATCCATTAAATTTTCTCCCCAAACCTTGATGCACTTTGCCTATATAATTTAGGACTACAGCACCATGATGATCAGAAAGATGCTTCCATGCCTCAGTTTGATCAAGAATATTCCCCACCGCACACGACTTGCAACATTCTGGATGCAGGGTATTGTGATGGAAAGCATTGTATAATTTTGTGATCGCGTGCTCTAATCGTTCAGGTATATACATAACACAATTTTTATGGTTTAAAGTACTAAAAATTCATAGAATACGCTAAAAATTAACACCATCTGACGTGTGATTTTTCTGAGTACGCTTTCGCGAAAGCGTATAAAACAAGGAATACATTGATACGAGAACATTCACTAAAACCATCTATCTAGAGAATTAAGAAAATAACACAGAAAGTCATCTTTTACATCAGAGGTAGGAATTCTTGAAACTAAGTTGTTACTTTAGTAAGCATACCAAAAACCAACACATTTAACACATTTACAAAAGAATATTTATAATAATGTTCCTTTTTTGACATTTCAATCAAACAAAAGGAACATTTACAGGACTATTAGTATTCCTATATTTGTTTTATTATTTACAACCAACACAAACCAACATCCATATTTTTCAAAACTACAACCACACCATGAGTCGATATTTTTTAGCGCTTACCACCCTCCTTTTTACAGTATTCATATCCTGCGGAAGTGACGACAACTATACCCCTATGAATGAAACCGATGATGGCCCTATAATGACTGACGACGATGGATCTATGGAAGAAGAGGAGAACATCACCATTGATCTTTCTGCCGTTCCCTTTGACACTTTATCTGAATACGGTTTTTTTGAGGGAAATCTAGCAAACCTCATACCTAATAATGGAGTGTTAGAATATTCTTTAATCAATAAACTGTTTTCTGACTATGCTGTAAAAAAACGCTTTATTTGGATGCCAGAAGGTGCTACCGCCACCTATGATACCGACGACTCATTATTACTTTTTCCTATAGGCACCATTATCATTAAAAATTTCTTTTATGACAATGTCCTACCAGAAAACACAAGACGTATTCTTGAAACACGCCTTCTCATCAATACAACAGACGGATGGGAATTTGCCGATTACATCTGGAATGAAGCTCAAACAGAAGCCACCTACAATCTTGACGGAAGTAACGTAGATATCATGTGGGAGCTAAACGGAGAAACAAGATCTGTTAATTACAGAATCCCAAGCGAAGCCGAGTGCCAAACCTGTCACAAAACGGGAGATACCTCTGTACCCATTGGACCAAGGCCTCAAAACCTTAACAGACAGTTTACATATACAGATGGTACGACAGCCAATCAATTAGACAAATGGATTGAAGAAGGTTATTTACAATCTATTCCAGCGAATGTAAGTGCTTTGGTAGATTGGCTAGACACTAGTGCTCCATTAAAAGAAAGAGTACGTGGTTATTTTGAAATAAACTGTGCACATTGCCATATAGATGAAGGTCATTGTGCCTACAGACCCATACGCCTAGATCACACATCTTCTATCCTTGATGAGAATCTTGGGATATGTGTCGAACCAGAGGAAGATTTAGGCAATGGTATATCACATATTATCAGGCCTGGCAATACAGGCCGATCTGCCATGTACTTTAGAATGAACACAACCGCAGAAGAAGTACGTATGCCGCTTTTAGGGAGAACTCTTATACACGATGAAGCTATTACACTTTTAGAAGAATTTATAAATGACTTAGATACAGAATGTGACTAACTAAACAACACCAATTATGAAAAAATTACTCTATACCTTTTTGCTATGTATACCTATGGTATTGGTAGCTCAATCAGGTCAAAATTGTGCAGAAGCAATTCTAGTAAGCGCTGGAATACATACCGTAGACGGTATAGACGGGGAATCTCCGACTCCCGTATGTAGTACAGAAACCACAAACCCTGCTAATAATGGAGAATGGTACCTTTATACAGCTCCCGCTGGAGATGATGTGTTTGTCACCGTTAGTTCTGACCTAGACGTGAACTCAGGTGGTGACACTCGGGTTCAAATATATGGTGGTGATTGTAATAATCTAAATTGTATTATAGGTGATGATGATGCAGGAGAGGTAGGAAATGGTTTTTTATCTATTGCATCATTTCAAGCAGTTGCTGGAGCATCTTACTACATCGCATGGGATAATAGATGGTCCTCTAATGGCTTTGACTTTGAAATAAGCGAAGCTGATGCACCCCCTCCAGGACAACTTACATTTACTGCGCAAAATATTTCTACCTCAGGATCTAGATTGGCCGTGGTAGATATGAATGGGGATTTTCTGGATGATCTTGTATCTGTCACTGCTACAAACATAAATATCAATTACCAACTAGAAGAAGGCGGTTTTAACACTGTAGATGTCGCTACAACGCCCGCAAACTACACTCCTTCTTGGAGTCTTGCCGCTGGAGATATTGACGGCAACGGCTATAATGACCTTTTATATGGAGGTGGTAGCGGAGTTACCTTTATGATCGCTAATGATGACGGAACTGCGTTTACAGAAATATCAGGTCCTGAATTTGTATTTTCTCAACGATCTAACTTTGTTGACCTTAATAATGATGGACACTTAGACGCATTTGTATGCCACGATGTAGAACCTAATGTATACTACATTAACGATGGTGACGGAAACCTTACTTTTTATCAAGGCGCAGATCCAGATGGCATTCCTTCTGGTTTAGGCCTTGTACCTAATGGAGGAAATTATGGTACTGTATGGATTGATTATGATAATGACCGTGACATGGATCTTTTTATTGCAAAATGTAGAGGAGGTAATACCCAAGCAAAAATTAATGAATTACATAGAAATAATGGCGACGGGACGTATACAAACGTAGCTGCAGATCCTAATGTAAACCTTGCAGATCCTGTACAAACATGGTCTTCGGCCTGGGGTGATTATGATAATGATGGTGATATGGACGCATATATAGGCGCAAGTTCTACAGCGGACGGGCCTACAAAATACATGCGTAATAATGGAGATGGCACCTTTACAGATATTTCAGGTAGTGTAGATC
>CAYGQJ010000110.1:0-14362 GCA_964351845.1 uncultured Flavobacteriaceae bacterium
GGTAGCCCTTCGACAGGCTCAGGGTGACAATTAGTTTGTTAAGGTGTTTTCAAAGATTCTTTCTTAAAAGATGATCGTTCTTACACTGTTTTATATGCTCTCTAAGCCTTTGGATTGCTTTTTCGAACAAGAACGAGGTTATTCAACACTGATTTTGTATGCACTACTTATAAAGCTGTTGGTTCTAATAAGCCAAACCCCTCAAATGTCATTTTTTTTTCATTAATTAGCATTTCTTAACATATACATTAGTATCATATCTATGAAAAAAATAATTTTTGCTTTAGCCTTTTTTGGAGTATTGACCGTACAAGCACAACAAAAAGCAGTAACCGAAGTAGGAGATGAAGTACTACTTTTTGAAAATGGAACTTGGAAGTATGCCAATAAAGAAGCGGAAACCTCAACTTTTGTCCCCACCAATACTGACCTTTTTGAAAAGGATGAAGACGCTACGTTTCTTCTTAAAAGTACTAAAGTTGATATAGGCGTTTGGCTTGATCCCACGGAGTGGAGCTTTCAAAAATCACAAGATAATTTAGAAGCAGAGTATGAGCTACAATTAAAAGGGGAGGACTTATATGGTATGATTATCGCAGAAAAGGTAGAAATTCCCATTGAAAACCTAAAAGAGATTGCTTTAGAAAATGGAAGGGATGCTGCACCAGATCTTGCGGTTGTGCAAGAAGAATACAGAATCGTAAACGGACAGAAAGTCCTATTCTTACAACTCAATGGTACTTTACAAGGAATTAAATTTACGTACTATGGATATTACTATTCGAGTCCAACTGGTACCGTACAATTTATCACATATACCTCACAAGGACTTTTAAATTCGTATATTGAAGATTGTGAAAAAATATTAAACGGCTTTGTAAAAGTCGAATAATAAAGAGTCCGTTAGAGCTCAATATTCATCTAACTCAACCAACTAGAGAAATTCCCTGTCTAAATCATTTTAGATGGGGAATTTTATTTTATACCGTACTGATTATTCTTGGGTAGCTTTTCGCTCTTGGATCAGCTTTTCAAGTTGCTTCCCGTATTTAGAACGCTTTATTTTATTAGGAAAACGTCTGTATATGGTATCTAGATAGGTCACATTGGCATCAGGAATCTGACTTAAGACAAGAAATGGAGCCATTTCTAAGTCTGCATGTGTAGATGCAAACTGTCCCGTATACCTGTATTTAGATCTTAATAAGCGTTGTAACGAGTCATCATATTTAAGAATATCTTCTTGTACACCAGAAACCTGTGCATCATAGGATCCTTTGATAAGGTCTACATTTTTATTATTAAACTTTTGATTCATTTTTTGAAACTCGGTCCATCGCATTTGGTTTTCTGCCCCCATCACAGCGGCAAACCCTTCAAAATTCTTTAGAGACGTGGTAATATTCATTTCACCCGGTTCTGCAAAAAATAAAATACGATCATCATACCCAGAGGCATCTACTTTGTCTAAATGTAAATAAAGCACCTCAGGCTCATCGATGGTAAGAGAAAACTCAAATTCTGGATCTCCATCTACCACCATAGAATCTATGTTTATTAAGGCTGTATCTTGAATACGTTGTAAGTAGAGGGTACCTTTTTTTAGACCTTTTACGGTTCCAGAAACCGTAAAGTTGTTTGATTCTGAACAGGCAACGAGTACACAAGTCAATAACAAAAGGGCAAGAAATCTTCTCATTAAAATGGTTTCATTTAGACCACAAAGATGCTATTATTTTTAATGAAATACTAGCTTGTCGCAGCGATTTCCATTAAAATTGTACACAAAATCGCACCATACGTCCCAACTACGTATCCAAAAACAGCCAGTAACACGCCCACACTCGCTAGTGACGGATGAAACTCAGCTGCTACCACAGGTGCCGAAGCAGCCCCACCTACGTTTGCTTGACTTCCCACCGCAAGAAAGAAATAAGGGGCTTTAATTAATTTTGCTACGATGATGAGCAATACAGCATGAATCGTAATCCATACAAAGCCTATGGCAATCAATCCCGGATTTTCAAAAACACTTCCTAAATCGATACTCATTCCGATAGTCGCTACGAGTATATAAATGAAAACACTACCTATTTTACTAGCGCCTGCACCTTCATAGTTTTTGGCTTTGGTAAATGATAAACCTACCCCAATAATAGTGGCAATAGTCACTAACCAGAAGAATTGTTTTGTAAATGTATAAGCCGTAGAGCTTTTTGGAACATCAGCAAACAATCCAGTAATATAATCTGCACCAAAATGGGCAATACCAGTCGCTCCAAATGCAATCCCAAGGATGATCATCAAGTCATTTAATGAAGGATTTCTTTTGACACTTTCTGAAAACTCAGACACTTTCTTCTTTAGCGTATCTATTGAAGAACTATCAGCTTTCAGCCATTTGTCTATTTGTTTAGTTCTGCCGATACCTAATAAAAGAATTGCCATCCAGACATTTGCCATAAGCACATCAATAAGGATCATTTTACCAACTTCAACTTTGTCATATTCATAAATCTCAAGCATGGCGGCTTGATTAGCGCCTCCACCTATCCAACTTCCTGCAATCGTTGATAGGCCTCTCCATACTTCGGTAGGGCCAGAACCGCCTACTGTTTCAGGTGAGAAAACAGAGATGATTAAGATCGCTATTGGTCCTCCTATAATAATACCCACTGTTCCTGTGAGAAACATAATCAATGCTTTAGGACCTAGGTTGATAATACTTTTGAGATCTACACTTATCGTAAATAATACAATACAGGCGGGAAGTAAATAGCGACTTGCGACAAAATATAATTTTGAAGATTCAACATCTACAAGACCAAACAGATTGAGAACTGCGGGTAACATATAACATAACAGTAATGCAGGTATGTATTTATAAAAACCTCCCCAAAATCCTTCTTTTTTATTAGAAGTATAAAATATAAAGCCAAGAATGATAGCTAATAGTCCAAAAACAACGGCATCGTTTGTTAATAAAGCGTGTTCTCCCATAGGTATTTGTAATAAATAGATTATTTCTAATGATTCTATATACGCTTTCGTATTTCGACAAATTCAATATAAACTTTTTAAAAGCACTGTTATGCTTTCGCGAAAGCGTACTTAGCCCTACAATATACTTATAAATATAACCAATAGGTTACTTTTAAGTTGAGAGAACGCACACGAGGCGCAAAAACATTATCTGTAAAATAGTTGTCATTATAGACCAAGAAAAGGTCTGAAAGTGGCGCAAAACGCCATTGAAGCCTAGAGTTTATACCAAGGTTATCTTGTAATGAGCTGTATTGAATGAGTGTATTCCAGAATAAAGATTTATTAAAAGTCACTTCCATGCGAGGACTAATCAACCAGATTTCATTATCAGAAAAAGGATCCGGTAAATCTATATTATCATAGCGTACATTTAACCCAAAAACTAAATGGGGCTGGAGTCTTAGATTGATTCCTCCTCGTAGGGTCAGTAAATCTCCATTAAAAAACTCTCCAAAGGTTGTGTTTGCATTGTATGAAAATATACGACGGGTATCAGATTGATATTCGGCCTCTACACTTTCATAATAGTAGTCTGTATTTGCAGCGAGTTCTAACCCTTCGGAGCGTGATGGATCAAACCCATCAAATAGAAAGGTGTACCTAGAACGCCCTGTAACACTAAGATTACTGGTGTTTTTAAACTCGGCTTGCCAACGAGGGGCAAAGGTATGATCTCCTTTTTGAAAATCTAATTCTGGACGAAATACAAAGAAGGTGCCCAATGAAAAAATATGCCTATTTATGATGCCGCTTTTAGGGAAAATAAGACGTTCTACTCGATTAAAAGATCTATAAATATCCTTACGGGGAATAAAGCCTAAGTCTGAATTAAAATCCTCGCCTACAAAAATATTCGAAGAAAGGACCCGCCAGTTATTACGATTATATTCTAATCGTAAACCACCAGAAAAGTCATTACTCGTTGTATTGGGTGTGAAGGATTTATGCAAGAAAAACTTACCGTTCCAACTATTATCTTTATTGGCTAAGTTGTAATCTAACCCTATAAGTCTATTGTATTCTTCATCTGGAGTAACAAAAGCCTCATTACTTGTATTTTGTCTATTTACATAAATCAATCCTATATTAGAACGACTAAATACTTTATGCTGAAGAGCAACGACGGTATTGTTATTTCCTGCAATCTCTTGATCGGTATCATTGGCAGTTTGTATGTTGAGGAGGCCAATTCTAAAGTTATTATTTAACTTCCCGCTTAATCGAGCTCCTGCAATAATATCGTTTTGTGTAGAGTTTCCATCTATGTCTGTAGCGATCCCAATTCTTCTAGAGAAGAAAGGGTTTGCAGCACGTGGATCTCCAAAATCTGCAAAGAGATCATTATTTTCAATAAAAAACTGACGACGTTCTGGTAAATTCACTTCAAATCGAGTCAGGTTGGTAATCACATTATCTACTTCTACTTGGGAGAAATCAGGGTTGATTGTGACATCTAGATTAAGACTATTTCCTATGGTAAACTTTGCATCACCACCAACGCCAAAATCTGTTGTTTCTTCGTCAGTTTCAAAATCTTTACCTACCAATCCGTTTACATACGGAATTACAGATATAGGACTACGAGGGCTTCCTAGGGGTTTTTCAAATACCATATCCCCCATATAGGCTAGGTTAAAAATAAACTGGCTTTGCGGAATGTTGACCCATGTATTTCGTTCGTTTCCTTGGGTGTCAAATTGATAGGAGTTAAAACGCCATCTTGTTTCGCCTTCGCGAAATTTAAATGCTGAGAAAGGAATGGCCCATTCACAGATATAATATCCATCATATTTTTGGGTTTCGCCGACCCATTTGGTATCCCAGCTTGTTGTAAACCCTCTTAAATCAACACCACCTCCAGAAACTAGCGCTTCTCTTCGAACACCTTCTGGGTTGGAACCAAAAAGGAATGCATTGGTCCCGTCATTAAAGGTATCAAACATTAAGGTTACATTATCACTTCCGCCTGCTCTAAAATCACGACGTAATGAAGGCACTACATAGTCATCTCCTATGGTATATACTTTAATCCCTACATATAATTTTTGATCATCATATAGGAACCTGATTTCTGTTTGATTTACGGCTTGAATCGTATCGGTAGGGAAGTACTCCCAAAAGTTTTTTGCAGGTGCTACTTGACTCCAAAGTTGCTCATCTAACTTTCCGTCTATGGTGATTTCTGAATCAATATATTTTACAAAGACTTCTTTTCCTTGTGAGAAGGATAAAAAGGTAGAATGCAAGATGATTAGAAAGAGTAGTTTTCTTTGCATGAAAACAAATATATAGGTAATAGGTTGTTAAATTATTTTTTTATGATCCTTTTAACCAACTTTGACGAAGCCTTAATTCAGGTCCTTCTACAAAGTACTGTAACTCTGTAATTGAAGCCTTATTGATCATAGGAATGGTTACTTTACCTTCTAACGTTATTTCTTGATCTTCTCTTTGTATCGTAAAGTTAATGGCATCTCCTTCTTTCCAAGAAGCAGATCCTCCTATAAGTGCATACACATTTGATAAATCATATGAAGTACCATTAATTGTTTTTATAACATCCCCAGCTTGAAGACCCATCTCTTTAAAAAACGAATGAAGCTCAATACCAGATCTGATAAAAATAGCTTTATCTGCTTGTGAAACATCTATGTAAGGAGTTCTTGTTTCTGGATCCAAAAAGTATTGTGTAGGCACTGGATATGAGGTATACTCTAGCCCAACTTTACTGAAAAAAGCACTGTAGTTAATGGGAACGGATCCTATCACATGTTTTTCAAAAAACTCACCAATAGCTGGATACGTCATGGCTGTGATTTGAGGTATAATCGCTTGATCTTCAAAAGGACGATTAGGGCCATAGCGATCTGTAAGCTCCTTCATTAGGGATAATAAGCTTCTTTGTCCGTTGCTGTTCTCGCGCATTAATATGTCTAAACACATTCCTATGAGTGCTCCCTTTTCATATACATTCCCATAGTTGGAAGCGTGGGGCTCTTCTAAAATGTTTTTACTCATTTCAGTAAAAGATATGTTTTCATCATAGCTTTTGGAATTAGTAATTTTAGTAACGATAGTTTTGTAGAATTCTGTATTTGTAACAAGCCCTTGTTGTACTTGAAAGTGTTGCGCAAAATATTCTGTGATTCCTTCATACATCCATAAATGCTGACTCATTTCTGGATCATTGTATCTAAACTTATGAATTTGTGTTGCGTGTAAATTTAAAGGGGTCACAATATGAAAAAACTCATGGGCGACAACGTCTATGATCGCTTCATCCATAGCCTCTTTTGGTAACATTTCCGGTAAAACGACTACTGTTGATTTATGATGTTCTAATGCCCCAAAGCCTTGTGCGTCTTCTGCTTCCATGGTGCTTAGGTATAGTAATATACTGTAGCGATCTGTGGTATTCATATCACCTAAATATGTTTTTTGAGCCTTCATCATATTCTCAACAGTTGATCTGAGATCTGATGCTTTTACGGCATCATTTGGGCTATATACACTTATTTCAATGGTAATCCCTTCTATATCAAAAACCTCTTTGTTAGGCTTATTGTACATGATCGGATTGTCTATAACCTCAAAATATCGCTTCGCTAGGTAGCTATCAATTTGCTTAGGATTGTCAAAAGTCGCCTTGGTATACGTTGGGCTTTCTTGTTTTGATAAAGAGGTACTTCCTTCTATATTTTCAGGTCTGTTGATGTCTATGGCATACGTGTACTCTTCTTGATCTTTTATATAGCCAACTAATCCATGGAGATTCAATAAAAACTGTTCGTTTTCTTTAAAATTGGTACCAGAAGGAGAAAAAATATCATGCTCAGCTTCTATGTCATAGGTATCATTTACTTGATATTGAATGTATGCAAGTTGCTTGGCATCTTTAATTAGCCAAGTGTTTGGTGAAGTCCTTTCTACTTTTAATTTTGACCCCGAACCAGCGAATACTTCTAGGTTATCTACATACGTACCGTAATCACTGTCTCTGTAGGTGCCTGGAACAGTTTCTGGAATATAGAATACAACGTCAGACGTGGTTATTGTACCAGGTTGAATACGAACAGTTACTTTGTCGTCTGTTATATTCACTAAGTCAATAGCGACTTGTACGTTTGTATTTTTTGAGTTTATAGTATTTTGTGTAGGCCCACAAGAAATAATAAACGCAAGAATAAGGATGTAAAAAGGAATCTTTCTCATAACTAATTTTCTAAAAATGTAAAAGTAAGGAAAGCGTTGTTTATTTATTTACTGAAACGCTGTTTTTACAGCGTTGTCAAGCAACAAATTTTTTAACCCGTAGAACTAAACCTCAGTTTTCCTGAAGAGTGTATGGCTTCATCCAATTTTAGATTAGGGTGAACTATTTTGATACTTGCTTCGAAAATTAAAAACTGCGTCTCACTATTTTTTAATAAAATCTATAATGACATTGGTGAGTTCTTGTGAGATAGGGCGTTTGACCTCATTATATGATTTTGTGTTTTCCAATCCATCTGTGCCTTCTATGATACGCAATACATGATTCATATCTTTTATGAGAACCAACGTAGCATCTGGTTTTGCTTGTTTAAGATCTTCGGCTTCTTTTGTATCTACCTGAATATCATTTGTTCCATTTATAATGAGGACTGGGATTTGTAATTTTTTGATTTCTTCTGTTGGGGTATACTGCATCCAACTCGCCATAAAAGGTTGTGATTCTTTCCTAAAAATAGAAGCCAATGCTGGGCTATAGTTTTTTACTTTCCCATTTTCTTTTAATTGCTTAAATGCTTCTAGTGCGTTTTCTTTAAGCTCAGGAACCTGTAATGCTATTTGACTGACAATCGTATTATCTATGGATTGCCCTGGACCTGCTAGTGAAATATATCCGGCGATAGTAGATTGCTGTGCGGCAATCATGCCAACGAGTGATCCTTGACTATGACCAACAATGTATATATTCTTATATCTATTACGATCTTTAAAATAGTTAACCGCAGCTACAGCGTCTTCTACAAAAAAATCAAAGCGTAATTTTTCTTCTTCTAAAGTCCCTTTCTTTAATAACGTAAGCACTCTTTTATCATACCTAAAAGTTGCAATGCCTGAAGCAGTTAGTTTTTCGGCAAGTAATCGTAAAGCGTTATTACGTGTTAATTGTTGGTTTCCATTTCTGTCAGTAGGGCCAGAACCAGGAATAATGATGATCAGATCATCTGTTGCCTCTCTAGGCTGTAATAGGGTGCCATATACAAACTGATTTATTTTTAAATCACTCTCTCTCGGAGTGTTTTGAGTGATTCCAATCTGTGAAATTAAAAAAACAAATGCGCATACATGTAGGTATCTCATATCTTAACATATTAAAAAGAATCTATTTGTAAAGGTACTAATATGTATTGTTAACAATACGCTATTCTTAACGAGAACAATAACAAAATGTTTCCATTTTCATCGTATTTTTACAAAAAAATACAAAATGAAACATAGTATCATCGCTTTATTTTTATTGATTTCTTCCTTTCTACAAGCATCAGAAATTGTATGGGGAAACACGGGACATAGAGCTACTGGGGCTATTGCAGAGCAATACCTTTCGCGAAAAGCAAAAAAAGAGATCAACAAATTACTAGACGGACAGTCCCTAGCATTAGTTTCAACTTTTGGAGATGATATAAAGAGTGATGAAAAATACCGTTCTTTTGGAGCTTGGCATTATGTAAACATTCCTTTTGATAAAACGTATGATAATCATCCCAAAAGCAAAAGAGGGGATATCCTACAAGGAATCAAGACATGTGTAGAAGTCATTAAAGATCCTACAAGTTCAAAGGAAGATAAGGCATTTTATCTTAAGTTGCTTGTTCACTTTATAGGCGATTTACATCAGCCTTTGCACACAGGGTTAGGAGAAGACAAAGGAGGGAATGATTTTCAGGTGCAATGGTTCAAAAAGGGTACGAACCTCCATAGAATTTGGGATTCACAAATGATAGAGCGCTTTAATATGTCGTATTCAGAACTTGCGACGACCATGCCTAGGTTATCAAAAAAACAGGTGGCACTTATGCAAGAAGGAACTGCTAGGGATTGGATGGAAGATAGCCGAATGCTAGTGAAAGATATTTATAAGAATACGAAAAAAGGTGATGACCTTGGGTATAGTTATATGTATCAGTATTTTGATCCGTTGCGATCTCAATTACAAAAAGGAGGCGTACGATTAGCAGGTTTGCTTAATGAGCTATTTGGATAAATAGCTATCATTCTTACATCTTAGTACCTTCTTTATAACATCTCATTTTTATATTGTTTTGGTGTTAGATTGTTGTATTTTTTGAAGATACGCGTGAGGTGACTTTCGTCTGTAAACCCTAATTGATAGGCAATTTCAGATACGGTTAATTCGGTGTTTTTCAACCTGTATTTGATAAGGTGTAATTTATACATCAAAATATAGTGATGTATCGACTCACCAGTTTTCTTCTTAAAATACAGACTGATAGCACTATTGGTCATATTAAAATGAGTCGCGAGCGCACTCACCTTCATAAGATTGGTTTCAGATACATGTTGACGTATGTATTGTAAAATTTGATCGATCGTCGTAGGAACATCTTTAGTAGCAGGGTCTCTTTCAGGCTGAAATTCTCGCGTAATATTTCGTGCAATAATACTCAACGTAGTGCTTACCATATTAGAAATATTATGTTTATAATATTCTTTTTGGCTTATGTATTCTTGATTAATAACATCATGAATATGCCATATAAGCTTACGATCGTATTTTTCTTTTATGATATCACCGGGTAAAAGGTTAGGGTGGTGTATAATTCTTTCTATTCGATGGAGCCAGTAGGATCTATCAGGAAGGTTCATTTTGCTAGAAAAAAGTAATTCAGTAAACTGAAAATAGCAAAATGTAGTTTCTTGCTCTATTTCAAAGTGATGTTTGTCTTCTGGAGCAACAAGAAAGACATCTCTCTTCTCGTAGGTTACAATAAACTCATTTATAAAATGTTTTCCAGATCCTTCTTCAATAAAAATAATTTCAAAATAATTTCTAGGCGCTGGATCTTTATAGTGTCCAGTTTTTTTAATTTTTTTTATCAGGAATATATCTTGTAAACTAAAACTCTTCATGATGTTTTGATTTTTTACAATTAGCTAAATTCCTTTTACACAGCGAAAACGATATAGTTGTATTAATTATCAGTAAGTTACGAATTTTGTACAATTATTAATGAAAAAAATACAAGATTTACTATGCGTGCTTAGTATAATTTTGCACCCGGTTAATAAAGTGATTTCATGAGATTTGAGGTGCTGTCATATATAGTTATAAAGTTTGCTATAGGATTATTCATGCTAGCACAATCTATATATCACATCGTGATATATGAGTCATACATTTCTAAATTAGACATGTATTTAAAAAGTACCGAAGTATTGGATAGCAATCTTTTTTACTTGACAGCACCTCTTTTTCCTTTTATAGAATTTGCTTTAGCCCTTATGCTTATACTAGAAATTTACTATAGGCAAACGGCTATCATTACGGGACTTATATTTTGTAGTGTTACCGTTATATATTTCTATACAGACTATGAGATAAGGTGGTCATTGATCATGTTATTAGTTTCCTTATTGTCAATCTGGCTTTTTGTCAAAAATATATATAAGAATAAATATAAAAACTTTAGTTACTTGTAAAATCCCCCAACGTATATGTTTTGAATAAAATATATACAAAATGATCTAGGACAAAGGCCACCCATCAATGTAGTATATACGTTGCCTTGTCCTAGATTTTCATCAAGCAGATGGCTTTCACCCCTTGATTACTCGGAATGTAAGATTTATCCTAGGTTCCACAAATTTTGAAGTCTTTGGTATTTGATGTTGCCAGTTATGCTGAGTTTCATCTTTCATAAGTAACAAGCTCCCATGTTCAAGGGACATCGTATGTACCGAAGATTTCACCTTTTTATCCCTAAATTTAAAGACCCTACTTGCGCCTAGACTAACAGAGGCAATGGTAGGGTTTTTACCTAGTTCTTTTTCGTCGTCAGCATGCCATCCGTTACTGTCTTTCCCATGTCTGTAAAGATTTAATAAACAGGTAGTGAATTCGGCATTGACAAGGGATTCTACTTTCTTTTTTATTTCGCTTAAAGCGAAAGTAAACGCCAGCGGATGCATGGTGATGTTAGAATAGGAGTAGGGGAGGTTATTCGTAGCATATAAAGCCGTAAGTCGTGGTTGTGGATGCACTTTTCCAAACACCTTAATGTCGTCTTGGCGCCAAGGAGTCTCTTTGTATAATATGTTATAATAGTGCGATGCTTCTTCTGGTGTTAAAAAGTCTGGGTAATAGGTGACATTTGCTCCTGGAAGTTGTAATTTTTGAGGTTCTCTAGAGAATAACTGCATATTATCGAGTAGGCTTTTTTGTAAAAACTAATGTCGTATTTGCTACTTTTATAGTAATCGTATCTGATCGTAAGCTTTTACGTGTAGATTTTAAGTTATATATACTATCTGTTATTTGATGAGACCAATAATACGTTGCATTACCTTCATATACTTTAGGTTTCCCTGTATTTAAAATACTACCTGAGCTACTAGACGTGATGCTAATAGCGTTTATTTCTTCTTGCGTAAGTAACTTTTCAGGAACCTCTAATTTTGTATAAAGTCCTTTATTTGGAGGAGCTGATGCATAACTCTTATAATATCCAGTGGTGATATCTATAATTCGCCCATCTGTAAGCTGTATCGTTGCTTGATGCCAAGAAGTGGCTCGTATACAATTTGTACCCACATAATGATAACTATCATAACTTACAGGGGGGCAACCTACAAGGAAAAAGCTACAACAAAGCAATAGTATTATTGTTATTCCTTTCTTCATACATTTCATAGATAAAAATACGCCCAATACATCAATCCAAATTGCAAGAAAAACCGAAACCATAATACAGGTTTGGGAAATTTCTCATGAAATTTTTTATCTACTATCATATACCAGTGTACCACTAAAAAAATAATAAGCATCGCAATAATCCCCCAGATGGCATAGGTTCTTGTAGCTTCAAAACACAAGGCAACCCCTAACGAAATTTCGGCAAGACCACTAGCATACACCATCTGTAGTCCCGCAGGGATATAGCGAGGCATCACACTTAAAAAAGCTTTAGGTTTAATAAAGTGCATACACCCTATAAAGATGTACATGATTGCCATAAGATAAAGATGCCATGGAGTTTCCATACAAAATAGATAAAATGATTTGTGTCTTGTCTTGTTTCAAAGATACTAGACATCTGTGGATATAAAAATAGTCCTGCAAGTAACTTACAGGACTATTTTAAATAAGGTACAATGTATTTTATTTACTGCTTGATCACTTTTTGAGTAGATATTCCAGCAGAAGTTTCTAATTTTAATATGTATACACCTGTAGCAAGGCTACTCATATCTAGTGTATTATTAATTAATTGAACTTGTGTGTTTTTCCCAGTAATATCGATTAAAGATACCTTTTCAATACTAAGACCAGCAGGAACAGTTAAGCTTAATTGTCCAGCAGTAGGATTTGGATACATAGTCACGCTAGATAATAATTGATCTTGAACTCCTAAATTACTACAATCACCACCAAATAAGAAGTTACCAAATAACTCTCCGCTACCATTGGCTCCCTCTAGTTCTATTGATCCAATAGGTTCATTTGCATAAAACCCAAAAAATGTTTGTGTGTTTGTAGGCGTGTCTGCATTGAAGGTGTCTATTAAGTCACCGCCTGGGCTAAATACTCTAATGGCAGTTACAGGGTCATTGTTTTCCCAAATATCGAATGCTACTGCCTGTGGTGACGGATCAAAGACTATAATCGTGAAATCTGCAAAACTAGTAGATCCTACAAGCGAATCTGTATTTCCGATAGCTCCAGGAGGAATATTAACAACGCTTGAAGGAGCTGCAGATGAAGAAACTGTAAAACCAGTTTCAAGTTCGCCAGCAGCAAAACAACCATCTCCAGCAGAGCTAATCGTTTCACCACATACTGTAATGTCACCTGGACCATTTGTAAAATCTTCAGATTGAAGCGTGTCATCAGCACAGTCTAGTATGGCTTCATTAAAATCAGCTAAGGATGTAAAAGTATCAACAACAGCAGCTCTCCCATTGTCTACACGTGTAATGGTAGCGATCGTTGTCTCCCCTGTATTTGAAGAAGGGACCGTTGCTGAGTTGTAACTTGTTTCTTGTTGTGCAAAGGCAGTTGCAGTTAAAAATGCCAATAAATACGTAGTTTTTTTCATGTGTATGTGTTTTAGTTAAAAAAGTAAACAATAAATATACTCAAAAAAACACAAAAGTTCTCTACTAATCCCCTGTATTAACAAAGTTAGTTTATAAGACTTTATGTGTTATAAACTATAGAATAGCTCACTTTTTTGATACTAAAAATAGGATGTGTGTAGGTATTCATAAGTAGGCCTTTGAAAATAAGAAAACAATACGTACTTTTGCACTCCTTTTTGACAACCTTTAGAAAGCCGTCACCTAGGAAATATATAAAACGAAAAAAACCACTTTTACGGTTTTGAGGTTTAGAGAGCTTTCGCGAAAGCGTAAAATACAAAAACCCATCAGTACTAATAAATCTAATTTTATACTGATGTAACTTTTAGCAAATGGCTGAAGAAACAAAAAATCCTGAAGTTCAGGAAGAAGCTGCAGTAGCAGCACCAAAAGTTGAGCAATCTCCTGCTCAAGAAAATCCAGAACAATTTCTTAAAGACTTTAACTGGGTAAAATACGAAGAAGGTATTGACGTAGTAGATGACAAGCAACTAGAAGAATTTGAAGCGCTTGTAGCTCAAAATTTTGTAGATACGCTTAATGACGAAGTAGTAGAAGGAACTGTAATTAGTATTACAGACCGTGATGCTATTATAGACATCAATGCAAAATCAGAAGGAGTAATTTCTCTTAATGAATTCCGTTACAATCCAGATCTTAAAGAAGGAGACAAGGTAGAAGTACTTATTGACGTGCGTGAAGATGCAACAGGTCAATTAATATTATCTCACCGTAAAGCTCGTGTAATTAAGGCATGGGATCGTGTAAACGCAGCACATGACGAAGGAACAATCGTTAATGGATTTGTAAAAGCACGTACAAAAGGAGGAATGATCGTTGACGTTTTCGGAATCGAAGCATTCTTACCTGGATCACAAATAGACGTGAAGCCTATCCGTGATTACGATCAGTATGTAAATAAAACAATGGAATTCAAGGTGGTGAAAAT
>CAYGQJ010000111.1:0-12103 GCA_964351845.1 uncultured Flavobacteriaceae bacterium
TTTTTGATCCAAATCTAGCGTATTGCTTGAAATTGAACTAGATGTAAATGAGCAAAATAAAACAAAAGAAAATGCTAAAAAAAATACCTTTTTCATAATATAAACTATTAAATACCTACTCTATCTTAGGCTTTTCGGTACACGCCTTTATAAATTTCAAAGAAAGATATTTAAATTAGATACATTCTCATTGCACAATATGTGCAAAACTGTTAATTAAAAAATCAATTTTAACTCCTTAGCTTTTAGTATCAAATCCCGAGTACTCCCATTAGATACATCTAGTTTTTCTTTGAGTGCTTTTTTTCGATATTCAATCGCTCGTTTAGATAAGCGTATGATTTTTTCTAATTCTCTAGTGGTCGTACCTAAGGAAAGTTCATTTAATAATTTTAGATCAATCGTATCTATATCTAAAAGTTCTAAAATACCACTATCCAAACCATGATCATTTTTATCTTTCTTTTTAGAAACAGTATTTTTCTCTAAAACCTCATCTAAAGTTTCTTTTAATATCTTTGTGGTAAGTTCATATTTAGGCAGGTATACTTCTGGAAATATATCAATTAGCACTTCCTGATATACATCCTGAGTCATCACAGATGAGATCATCAGTATCTGAGCTTTAGGTTCACTTTCCCTAATAAACCGCCCGATATCTATACCCGATGTCCACCCATTTACAGGGTCAGGAGGGATTCGTATATCAAGAACAACTAGATCAAATGCTTGTTTTTGTTCTTTTAATATATAAAAAGCCTCCTGACAAGAACTACACTGATGTATTGAAAATTTGAATTTTCTAGATTTTTCTATATCTTTCAAAACAGACACATAAGCGTTTCTTATAATCACCTCATCTTCTACAAGTAAAATTTTTCTTTTCATTTTTTTTTAGAATAAATCAGAAGCACGAAATCTTCTTACATACTAACATAGCAATTAGTATAGGTACCCTTTTTTTTATAAAACACTCTACTATAAAGTGTTTTAAACCAACTTATTTAACTTCATACACACCATAACGTATATTATTTTCCGAGGGCTGTTCTTTTAACTTGAAGTACAGTTTATTTTCAAAAGTAAAACCCGTGTAGTAACGAATCGTGTTTGATGGTAATTCTACATGATTCACTTGATCTGTTTTTAAATTATATACAATTAGATAGTCACCCTTTGAGGTCAGTTCCTCTTCTTGAGTCTCTACGTTTACACTCATTTTATTCCCTTTGGACAAAACACGATAGAGATAATCATCGCTCACTATCAAATCCTTATAAAATGGATATTCTTGCGCTATTTTATAGGTGCTATTTCTAAATTGATCAAAATAATCACTGTTACTAGATATAGTAACCTCATTGGTTCCTGTGTATACCTTTTTGATAAGTTGAAAGTCTTTAAAAACATACACAGTATCTGAGACTGGCGTACTTGCGTATAAATATTCTTTATTTCGCTCAAAAGAAAGTCCGATCGCAACATACCGTCTTTCTTTACGAAGTTTTTCTTTTAATTCTAAAATTTCTTGATATTTAGGAACTAGAATACTTTCTTTCATATATTCTGAAAGTATAGTATCCATCGTAACGGGTAAAACTGCTTGAAGATTGGGTGCACTATCTTCTTGTAAATAAGAAGTGATTCCCGAGTATAGCTTCTTGTTCTCAAAATAAGTGGCATTATCAAAAGAAAGTATTTTTTCACTGATAGATGTTGTATTGTTGTTAGCATCACTAAAACGACCTCTTATAAGCACTTCCCCTTTGTTATTTACTAAATAATGATCTTTTAGCCCTGTTATGAAAATAGAATCTAGGGTATGAACAAAATAGTCAAGGGATAATTGACTTCCTGAGTTGATCCCATTAGGGCCTTCCTTATCTAAGCGAATTTTAGCTCTAACTATATTTTTCTCAAAATCATAGATATAAATAGCATTATTAGTAGGATTGAAGAAGTTCAAATAAGCCGCATTTTCAATGCTATTTAATTTGACATTGACACCTTGGTTGGTTTCTTGATCAATAGCAATATTCATTTCACCAACCTTCTTAATATTTAAAAGATCGCTAGTAGTTGACTCCTTGTGATCACACGAAATCCCTAGTAGTATGAAATTTGTAATACAAAGTAGTAAGAAGTAGTTCTTTTTCATATTTCAAGCGTTTTACTTTTTAAACTAAACAAAGGCAGATAGAGTAAAATCCCCACCAAAGAAAAAATAAGACCGCCTATCGTCCCTACACCTAAAGCAAACCAAAATACCTCATTTTGTCCATCTTTTACAAAAGGGATAAACCCTAATATCGTAGAGATCACCGTTAATAGAATCGGAAATATTTTCTGCTTGAACGCCTGAATATAATTCTCTAGTGAACTACCATTCTCATTTTTCAGGAGTTTATTAAAATCATTGACAATAAAAATAGAGGCATTTACAGTAATACCGCTCAACAAGACAAAACTAGCTAAGCCCCCTTGATCAAAATTAAAATCAAACAGATAAAACGTTAGAAAAACCCCTATAAACGAAATAGGGATGACACTCAAAATGATAAAAGGTTGTTTAAAACTTTCAAATAAAATAGCACAGATGGTATAGATGATTCCTAATACTAAGAGCAATAACCATGCATACTGTGTATTTTCTTTTCCTTGTAATAAAAACCAATTTTGAGTATCACGTTCAAAAGAATAGCCTAAGGGTAGTTTTGCTTGTAAACTATCCAATGTTTTTGTGAGAAACTTATTACCGAATTTGGCAGAACCTGTATATTGAAACTTTACTTTACGTAGGTATTCTTGATTTTCTTTATCTATACTCTCTTCCTCTCGCTCTTTTGTAATGGTAATCATTTCTTTTAATGAAACGGGAGACGCCAAACTATCTAAAGGGCTATTTTTAATGTGCCAAATATCAAATGCTTTTGCTTCTTGTGCTTCAAATCTCACAGCAGCTGATATACCACTAATGGTAAGCGTAAGATCTTGTTGCTTTTGCAAGGTCACATTCCCTAATTCATTGATCATCAATTGTGGAGATTGACCCGTAAGCGCCAGCTGTTCTTTGTCTATGGTAAAGCGATACTCGTAACTAGGTTTTCGCAGCCAGTAACTATTGTCTGTAATGAGTACCTTTTGAACTCTAGGATGTTTTTCTAAGGTAACTTTTAAACTATCTGCCCAACTATTTAGTTGATCATAGTTGTACCCTTTTGCCAACACACTAAAATTTACAGGATCATTCACCCCGCCCCCATTATTAAAACCCTTACCAACCCCATAAATATTCCAATCAATTCCCCCAAAGTCTAGGGCTTTTCTAATGAGTTTAGATTTTAATATAAACGGGAAAGAAGAGTTGGCGTAGCCCTCTTTAAATACAATTTCTATTCGCGCAAAATCACCACTGGAGACTTGAGTTGTGTATTGCCCTATTTCTGGAAATGTGTTTAAGTAATTTTCAATGCCAATAAAGACATCATTCATTTGATGAACAGTAGCTCCTTTCTCCATGGCTGCGGTGACAAACAATTTTGTTTCTTCGTTACGTCCATAATTAGCACTTTCAAAAGTATAATAAGAGAAAAGTCTAAAACTACCGCCCAAATAGGTGTCTATATACGGACGAACTTCTTCCCGATACCATTCATTCCCTACTGTTGAATTATAGGCTTTTTGATACCAAGTGTCATTCTCTTCCAGGGTTTGAGGAAGCATAAAAAAAGGAATACCAAATAGCAGTATAATACCAACAATCGCCCATTTCTTAAAACGAAGACAAAGTCGTAAAAAACGTTCGTAACCGTTATAAAATCGCTCTTTTCGTTTTTTCGCTTTAAGCGAAATAATTTTTTCCTTGAATTGAATCTTTTCTAAAAGTGCAGGAATGAGGTATAATGCAATCGCCAAAGAAACACCGAGATTGATGATCATTACTTTTGCAAAATCAACCAAATTCACTTTATACGCATCATCCAAAAAATGAATAATACTCAGGGCACCTATGGTCGTAAGTGTAGAGGCAAGGATGGGAATAAATACATTCTTATTGTTTTGATGCCGCAAATGATCTATCATCACAATCGCATTGTCTATGATTAAACCAAGAGAAATAGTAATACCCGCTAGGGAGTACAACTGAATCTCAACTTCAAAAAAATAATAACATAAAAAAGCGATTCCAATATTGGCAATCAAACTTAAAATACTCACTAGTAAATAGTTAAAACTCCTACTCACAATCAGAATAAATAAAAGCAAGATCAGCACCGTATAAGCGCTACGCTCATATATTTTACCTAATTCTTTTTGCAGATACACGGTGGTATCCTGAGTTTTAATGATGTTGATTTCATTGGGGATCGTTCTCTTTAGTGTTGCTATACTGGCTTCTACTTCTTTTTTTAGCGCGATGGTATTGGCTGTTTTAACAGCATACAATGCCATTGTAATGGCATTATTTCCATTAATTCTATAATAATTTATGGCTTCTTGTTCTTGTTCTTTGATCGTAGTTACATCATCTATATATAAAATACGATCTCCCACTTTTTTGATGGGAATGTGCCAATTTAAATAAGAATCGTCGGGTTGTACCGCTAAAGTGATAAACTGATTTTGATAGTTTAATTCGCTTAAAGAGGTACGCTCATACGCCTTTTGTAAGGCGTTTACTAGATCTTGTTTGGTAAGACCTAGTGATTGTAGCTGTGCGTTCTTGTAGGTGATTAAAAACTCTTTAGGGCGCGCTCCATATACGCGTACTTGGTCTATGTCTGCTATCCCTCCAATAATAGGTTCTATCTGGGTCTTCACAAAGTCTTGAATCTCAAAGGGAGGTAAGGGTGCATTGATGCTATAAGACATAAATGCGCGCGCTTCATCGCTATCCGGTCTGTTGACACTTAATGTAGGATAGCTCACGCGATCGGGCAACTGTTTATAGACTTGTCTGATGATCGTTGCGGTTTCAAAACGAGCAATGTCTATATCTGTAAACTTATCAAAAGTAAGGGTAATGTATCCCCTGTTTTTAGAAGAGCGAGAAGTTACTTTTTCAAGGCCCCTTAAGGTACCAAATCCGCCTTCTAAAATGGAGGTAATGTCACGTTCTAAAGCGTAAGGAGAGGCATTAGGCCAACTATAACTTACCGTGATAGATGGTAAAGTAGTACTTGGATTAAGCTTTACTGACAGTTGAGGAATCACCAAAAAACCAAGAGCAGTCAGTATTCCTGTGATAATATATATTTTAAATGATGATATTTTCAATTTTTTTTAATTATGCCCTAAAAAAAAATAATAAACAAACATAGAAACAGTTTTCTATGAGTAATTAACTCTAAAACAAAGGGATTTTCGGCATCCTCCCTTTATATGTATAACACATTAGATATCCTATGGGGATATATGTGATTACTTGTTTAAAATAAAATTGAAGATGGTATCTTTTAGGGAGGACAACATCTGATACTCAAATATAGATGTTTTTTAATTGCAAAATGGTTTTAGTGGTAAGATTTAAAGGTGAAGGAAGACGATTTTTATTAGAAGTACCCTAAATCTTTTGAGCTGACTTTATGCGCTTTCGCGAAAGCGTAAAAAAAGACCTATTCAGGTCCTTGTAAAAAGACATCATGACGAGCAATACCCAATCCATCATTACTGTTTGAAATTTAATAGATAGATACTTTAAATTAGCTTTACTGACAATTGAGAGATCACCAAAAAGCCAAGAAGAGTGAATACAACTTTGATAATGAGAATTTAAATGATGATATTTTCAAAATTTATGGGTGTATCTTTCATCTCATAAAATTGATGAACAACAACATACTTTTATCGCTTAATAATCAAATACTTATAAAATATTTCATTTTAAAATACTGAGAAGTTCAATACGCTAATTAACTTCAATTAATTATTCTTAATATACTCTTCAGCCTCTTCTAAAACAAAATCATTAACTTCTAAAAAATATGTGCAATTACCATTTACGATGTGAATTAAAATTGGTTTTGAAAAACCTGTTCGAAATGAATACACTTTTTCATCTTTATCAAAAAGGGTTGCAGCAAACGTATGTTTTATTTTTTGAATTTGCTTTTCATATTGATTACTCTTATCAAAACCTATAAGAATAGGATTTAATTTTTCATTTTCTATACCTTGGAGCATATCAAGGTTTATTTTTATACAGTTATCACAATTATTTGAAATTGGAGTTAAATACAAAATAGCATTTTTTATTTCTTTTAATTCAAGACTATGTACTTCTGATAGATAAATATCTAAACCTTCTAAATAATTATATGAACAATCAGATTTTTTACTCTGACAAGCAAATAAAATAAATAAAAATAGGCTAATTATTAATCTGGAATGTTTCAAAATGTATGATATTTTCGTTTTCATTATCCTTATAAATTGTACTTAAGCCTTCCCCACTTGCCACTATATCAAAGAAATTAAATGTAGGAGTTTCAAAAATCATTTCTCCTTTTGATTTTAATTCTTTATCAAAAACAATAACACTAAATTCACGTTTGTTAATAGGGTGGTTTACTCTTTTTGTAGCAGTATTTATTAGGTCTTGATTATGAAGAACTACACGGTAATATTCATTTGTATATTTATTAAAGATCAAATTGGTATAATTCCCATCTTTTACGAGCGCATCGCTAATAACCTGAGAATTAAACTCCCTAGGGACTAACTCAAATTTATCTAAATAATTACTTCTTGCACTAACTTCTCTTATTAACTTGTTTGAGTATAATTCGTATTCATAAAGAGAATGATCCCTTCTATGCGAAACTATATAGGAGTTTGTTTCAAAGTTTATAAAAAAAGAATTTTGATAATCAAACGTAAGGAAATCATTTCCTTGTTTAATAAGGTCTGAAAATAATCCGAATAGGTGATTCATTTCATCTCTTTCTATGTTATAACTCACAATAAAAGGCTTATCATAGAAAGGCTTATCTCTATAAAAATTTAAAGGAGGTAAAGATCTTAATAAGATGTTTTTATTTTTTGAATCATAAAAAATATTTCTTCGACTAGCAACTATTGGATTCATAAAATCTGAAGAATGAAAATTCTCAATAGCATCTATTAATTTTATTATAGAACTTAAATTACCTTCAATATCCATAATTGCAATTTTTTGATTTTTGCTACTATACAGAAAAATTGAATCTAAATTGTGATAATAGAAATCATCAACCATTAGGTTATGCTGTGTATACTCAGGTTCATTCAAAAAATCAATTTCTTTTTTAACTATACTATTATTCAAATCTAATACCTCCATTTTATTGTAATAGCTATTCAATCCTACAATAAAATGTAATGAATCGGTTTTGATTAAATCAAAATTATATCCATAGTTTAAAATGGCACTAGAATTAGTGTCTTTGATTATAAAATGACTTTTAGTATCAGCATTTAAAATGGAAGATGTTTGATGTAGCTTTTCTTTTTTACAGGAACCTAAAGCCACAACACATAATACAAAACAAAAAAATCGTGTGAACATAATAGTAAACAATTTTGATATTTAGATGATAGGTGGTATTCTATACCACCTATCATTAATTAATTTAATTAGGAATCCTTATTTACAATCCCAACCTATTGTCAATCTACAGAGGTTTCCTTGTCCAGTACATTGATGTGCAATGCCAGAAGGACAATTAGTATTTTGTGTCTGTGAATATGTTGAACCCATTCTTTCAATCGCTATAACATCACCTACTTCTACTTCTGCATCAGTTTGTTGTTGAAAAGACATAAGTGCAAAACTTCCAAATAATAATGCTGTGCCAAATAAAAGGCTTAAAACTCTATTCTTCATAATTTATAAGTGTATAATATACCTACTCTAGTAAGGCTTTTCGGTTTCCGCCTTTACGCAACCTGATCAGGGTAATGTATCATGATATGTTAAAAGTATCTAAAAATTAGAGCAATCACAAAGCATCAACCTTACTATAAGTAGTTGTTTTGCATATAGTTACATTTTTACCTGAAGAAAAATCTATTTTTAGGCTAAAGAATTAATCCGTAACAATAAAGCAAAAAAATAAAGAAAATAGTATTGTACGCACTCGAGTTCGCTCTAAATAAATCCATGTTCTCTCGCTTTGAGAATGAGTTCGCGATCCCCCTCATGATCCACATTAAACGTACATTTTAATAGGCGTTTTCGCTTCTCAATACCCGCCTTTGAAAAAGGAAGAATAGTCAATAGATCTTTCATACGTGCTCCGTTTGACAATTCATGAAGCAGTCTAATATCATATTGATCTAGCGTGAGGTCTGAGTGCATTTTTTTTCGAAGTAAACAAATCACTTTTTGACTGTAAAACGTTTTTTCATTTAAAACATCACGCAAAGCAGTCGTCAAATCCTCAAAAGTAATATCATTTTTAATTAACAAACCATCAGGATTTATCCTCTTTAAAATATTATTGAGTCGTAAGTTGCTCATTAGGCTCGTAATCACAATAATCTTAGCCTCTGGTAACAGCTCTCGTATGGCTACCCCTAGGTCTTCACCCGACATCAGATTATTCTCAATATCTTTTGGTACTTGGATATCTAAAAAAACAATATCAATATCTTGACTGGTTGCTGCTTCTTTAATCTTTTGATAGGCAGAAACACACGTTTTTGATATCTCTATAGAAAAATGGGAATTCTCCAATTCTTTCATGACCTGTGTAATTGCATTTTTATACACATCAATAATAAGTTGATGGTCCTCAATGATTAAAATTGTAATAGCAGTTTCCATAGATTATAAAATGTCACTACCCCATTTTACATACAAAAAGTAATAGGGTCATCATAAAAGCAATATCGCATTCACTTCATTAAATTATATTTTAAACAACTGATAGTGATACACTTATTACTGTAAATATCTATATATTTTTTAAGTATTTGAAGCCTTATAAGTCGTCATTTATGAATGAAGAGGTGATTTGAGAACAAATAATAACAAGAGAAAAGCTTCCAAATCCCCCTAAATAAAACAAAAAGCTCCTTCCCTCACCATGGTCAGTGCTAAGCTCGCTGAAGTAGAAGTTCGCTTTATTGAGGTGCGAAATAGAAATGGAAGGGAGAGAAAAGTCCTCAAACCCCCAAAGGGGAAAATATAAAAACGGAAACAGTTCCTTCTCCTGCTAGGAAAAAACTAGAGCTTGTGCTGAACTTGTTTCAGTAATGAGGAAAAAAGTGATGTCTCTAGGTACGCTTTCGCGAAAGCGAAAACACCCTAACACCATACTCTTCAAAGCTAACAACAAAAGACAAAATAGCTAAAGACTACCAGCTACTCTGGATATTCCACCCGTAAGTGATAAATGTTTACTAGCTTTTTCTTAAGAATTTTTTTAACCTGCTGAATTTCTTTAAACGTAATATCCGCATTCAGATACTGACCATCGTCCATTTGTTTTTTGACAATCTTTTCAACAAAAGAATCAATGAGTATAGAGGTTGGGTTTTTCAAACTCTTACTCGCTGCCTCCACACTATCGGCCATCATGAGAATAGCCGTTTCTTTACTAAAAGGAAGCGGTCCTGGATATTGAAAATCTGTGATCGTAGCATCTTCATTTGCTTCTTTCTCCTTCATGAAAAAATAATGCACCGTACTCGTTCCGTGGTGGGTACGTATAAAATCAATCACACGATCTGGCAAGTTATTTTTACGAGCGATCTCAATCCCATCAATGACGTGATCTATGATAATACGCGCACTCTCTTTGGGAGAAAGATCATCATGCACATTAATACCTGTCGCTTGATTTTCGGTGAAATCAGTGGGATTATTCATTTTCCCAATATCGTGATACAAAGCACCTACGCGTACCAACATGGCATTGGCACCAATCTCATTGGCCGCCGCCTCGCTTAAGTTCGCTACATTCAAACTATGGTGAAAGGTACCCGGCGCTTTATCGGCGAGTTGTTTGAGGAGTTTAGAATTGGTATCCGATAATTCTAGTAATGACACATCACTCACCAATCCAAAAATCTTCTCGTAAATATAAATCAGAGGTTGTACAAATAAGGTAGCAAGCCCTGCCAATACAAAAAGCCCTAGATTTTCCCATTCCAGGTTTTCGACCCCACCCTGATGGATACTATTAAACGCAAAATATGCTATGATATAAATGAGAGTGATTTGCCCCACTGAAATAAAGAGATTGGCTCTCTTATACAGTTCCTGTGTACTTAAAATCGTCACAATCCCTGCGATCACTTGCAAAAAGAAATACTCAAAACTATCGGGTACAATAAACCCAAGAAGCAGAATTGTAATCACATGCGTAAATAACCCTAAACGTGCATCAAAAAACGCTTTGATAATCAATGGAAGGATACACAAAGGCACCGCATAGACATAGGCTGGGTTAAACTTTACGACCGCAGTAGTCAATAAGACCATTAATAAGATATTAAAAAGAATAAAGGTAACCTGCGTATTATTCTCATATACTTTAATGCGATAATTACGGATGAATAATAAGAGCATCACGAGTGCCAAAACGACTAAAACCACATATCCCACCACAATCCAATTATATCGAGAGTCGCTAAAATTTTGCGTTTCATATTTCGCTTTAAGCGAAATCATCTTCTGCAAGGCCTCCCCTTCTACCAGTTCACCTCTTGCAATGATCCGGCTTCCTTTGGTCACAACCCCACGTGTGGGGGATACCTGAGATAACTCCGCAGTGATGGCATTTTCTGTAAAGGTGGCATTATACACCGCATTAGGTAAAATACTATCGTAGAATACTTGTAAAAAAAGATTTTTATACGATGCATACGTGCTCTGATTCAAGCGACGTTGCAATTCTGACGGCACATCACTCGCCTCGTAAATCTGTCCTAAATTTACTTGCGTGACTTCACTCCCCTTTTTGAGATACACCAACCGACTCGCATCAAAGGTTGGTTTTTCTTTGGTAATTCCTGTGGCATATATCGTTGTAAGTAGATCACGACCAAACTCCTGAAGCCTCGATTTTGAGACATTGGTGACCAAAGAATCTCTAAACACATTAGAAAAAGACACATCATAGCGAGCAATGGCATCCTGCATTACTTTTTCGTCGTAATCAAAATATAAAAATGCCTGCGAGCGAATCTCTTCACGCTCCTGCGCTAAAGTCTCTTCACTTTTTAAAATCGCAAAATCCTCATCGGCGTATAAGTTTTCATTCGCCCAAGGAAATCCCTTTTGGAAGTCATACTGAAATTTTCCACTCTTCGGTAAGAAATACACGATCAGCACGGAGCATACCGCAATGAGTAAAAGCTTATAGAGTAAATCTTGGTTTTTATAAAATGTTTTTACCACAGTTGTTGTCGTATTTTCTAACAAAGCTAAAGTACTCTAATTCCCCCTAACCCCCAAAGGAGGAATTTAAAACGGAAACAGTCCCTTCTCCCTCTAGGAGAAGGCTAGTGCCTGTACTGAACTTGTTTCAGTAATGAGGGCACCCTCTATCATTTACCACGATCATGAATAAATCCTAAAATTACAGCACCTTCCCTCAGCAGGCCTGTGCTAAGCCTGACGAAGTAGAAGGTGGATCTATCGAGGTACGAGATAGAGACGGAAGGGAGCTTCACGAATATGAACAGAATCCTCCTTGACTTTCACACCTCCCTTACTCCCTCCTTTATAGGAGGGAAACTCATTCCCTATACCCAAAAAGGTAGAACTTCTATCATTTATCACAATTATAGATACGTTCTAAATCACAAAGGGGGAACTCCTATCATTTACCACGATCATGAACAAATCCTAAATTACAGCTCCTTCCCTCAGCGAGGGAAGGTGGATCTATCGAGGTACGAGATAGAGACGGAAGGGAGAGATCATGAAATCTGGCACAAAAGTTTATAGAAATTTCCTGTTCAAAATAGAGTACTACTCTATTTTAGAGTAGTACTCTATTTTTAAATACATATAAATACCAAATACTAGCTAAAATCCTAACACATAATTTGCAATAAATATCATAAACAGATATGCTAAATTTTAGTACTTTCGCGTAGTGATTTTTTCATA
>CAYGQJ010000111.1:12203-14260 GCA_964351845.1 uncultured Flavobacteriaceae bacterium
ATATCATAAACAGATATGCTAAATTTTAGTACTTTCGCGTAGTGATTTTTTCATACCACAAACACCATACACTATGAGTAAAAATGTAGTCATCGTTGCAGCAGCACGTACCCCCATAGGAAGCTTTTTAGGAAGCCTTTCTTCTGTATCTGCCAGCAAATTAGGAACCATCGCCATCAAAGGCGCTATGGATAAAATACAACTAGATCCCGCTTCTGTAAATGAAGTATTAATGGGCAATGTCGTTCAAGCCGGTGTAGGGCAAGCCCCTGCAAGACAAGCCGCCATAGGTGCTGGAATTCCAGATACCGTTCCCTGTACTACCGTAAATAAAGTATGTGCTTCAGGAATGAAAGCTGTGATGTTAGGCGCACAATCCATTATGCTCGGAGATAATGATGTGGTGATTGCAGGAGGTATGGAAAACATGAGCCGTATTCCGCATTATGTGCATTTACGTAACGGACATAAATTTGGCCCACAAACCATGGTCGATGGGATGCAAAAAGACGGCCTTGTCGATGCCTATGATGGGAATGCGATGGGCGTTTGTGCAGACCAATGCGCTACTGAATATAAGTTTTCAAGAGAAGACCAAGATGCCTTTGCCATTCAATCCTATGAGCGTAGTGCAGCCGCTTGGGAAGCAGGGAAATTTGATGATGAAGTCGTGCCTGTAGCCGTACCTCAACGCCGCGGTGACGATGTGATTGTAAGCAAAGATGAAGAGTATACCAACGTACGTATGGATAAGATTCCTGCGCTACGCCCTGCCTTTACTAAAGACGGAACGGTAACTGCTGCCAATGCCTCTACCATTAATGATGGTGCCGGTGCTGTTGTCTTAATGAGTGAAGAAAAAGCAAAAGAACTCAATCTAACACCACTATGTGTGATCAAAGGATTTGCAGATGCTGCACATGAGCCAGAATGGTTTACAACAGCGCCTTCTAAAGCCTTACCAAAAGCACTTGCCAAAGCGGGTGTCACGCAAGATGAGATTGATTTCTTTGAGTTTAACGAAGCCTTTTCTGTAGTAGGTCTTGCTAATATGAAGATTTTAGGACTGAAAGATCAAAATGTAAACGTAAACGGAGGTGCCGTATCCCTAGGACATCCGCTGGGATGTAGTGGCGTTCGGATTTTGATTACCTTATTGAATGTATTAAAACAAAACAACGGAAAACTCGGTGCTGCTGCAATATGCAATGGTGGTGGTGGTGCTTCTGCCATCGTGATCGAAAACCTATAGTACGCCCGCCCTTCCTATATGAAATACGGAATTTGTCATTTGAGTAGCGTCCCCATGCGATTAGAACCTTCTGATCCGAGTGAGATGGTGAATCAGCTTCTTTTTGGAGAAGTCTTTAAGGTGCCCGAAAAACGAAAATCTTGGAGTCGGGTTCGCTTAGCACATGACAATTACGTAGGATGGATCGATAATAAACAATATCGAGAGATTAGTGAGGAGGAGTACGCTTTCGCGAAAGCGCAAACCCCCGCACTCATTTCTGACCCCGTACAATTTGTGGCTGATGCCCACGGGCAATTGCACACCGTCCTTCTCGGCGGATCGGTACACACACTTTCTTTATTGAATTGCACTTACGAAGGTCCGAGTACGTCGGGTAAAAAGGACAAAAGCCACCTGATCGAAACCGCTTTGCAATACCTGAATACTCCCTATTTATGGGGTGGTCGGACGCCTTTTGGCATCGACTGTTCTGGATTCACCCAAATGGTCTATCGCTTAAACGGCCACCGACTCTTACGCGATGCTTCAGAACAAGCGACACAAGGGGAAGCGTTGAGTTTTATAGAAGAAAGCGAACCTGGTGATTTGGCATTTTTTGACAATGACGAAGGCAATATTGTACACGTAGGCCTCATCATGGAAGACAACTACATCATACACGCCCACGGCGAAGTCCGCTTAGACCGTCTTGATCATTCGGGTATCTATAACGTACACCAAAAGAAACACACGCATAAATTACGCGTGATTAAGAAGGTGGTGTAAAATTACTATTTGTCAGGCTGAGCGTGTCGAAGTCCAT
>CAYGQJ010000112.1:0-14113 GCA_964351845.1 uncultured Flavobacteriaceae bacterium
TTTTTTGTGATTTGAAATTTACTGAAAACTGTGTACTGTTTTTATTTTTGAGATTTCGATAAAAGGAGATTGCGTGATTTGATTTCGCCGAAAGGCAGAAAACAAATAGTACCGAAATCCCACCGATTGCTTACTTTTACCCTGTGAAGGTATGTGTGATTTCAAGTGTATGGGTAGAACCACAGTCTTCGGCTGCGGGGAGTCGGATGTTACAACTATTGGATTTGTTTATTTCTAAACAATGGACTATCACCTATGCATCAACAGCCTCAGAAAGCGAATATGCTATAGATCTGAGCCAAAAAGGAATTGAGACCAGCACGATAACGCTCAACGACCCGAGTTTTGATACCTTTATACAACAGGTACAACCCGATATTATGCTGTTTGATCGGTTTATGGTGGAGGAGCAGTTTGGTTGGCGTGTTGCGCAGCAATGTCCAAATGCACTTCGAATTTTAGATACAGAAGATTTACATTGTCTGCGTAAAGCACGACATCAGGCGATTAAAGAAAAGCGTCCGTTTGTTGATAATGACCTGCTTTCTGATGTCGCCAAACGAGAAATCGCAAGCATCTACCGCTGTGATTTGACACTCATGATTTCTGAGTACGAAATGACGTTGCTTCAAGATGTGTTTAAGGTTCCTCAAGCACTCCTGTACTATCTGCCATTCCTGTTACCACCCGTATTAGGAGATTTTATTCCTTTTGAAGAACGGGCGCATTTTATTTCGATAGGTAATTTTTTACACGCCCCCAATTGGGATGCAACGGTACAGCTCAAGAAAACGATTTGGCCAGCAATTCGCAAAGCCATCCCTGATGCACAACTTCATGTGTATGGGGGATATCCTTCAGAAAAAGTGTTTCAATTACATAGTCCAAAAGAAGGCTTTCACATAAAAGGACGCGCCGAAGATGCCCATGAAGTCATTTCAAAAGCCAAAGTATTACTAGCGCCTTTGCGTTTTGGTGCGGGTCTCAAAGGCAAGTTTATAGATGCCATGCAGTGCGGTACGCCTAGTGTGACGACACCCATAGGCGCCGAAGCTATGCAAGGAGGTTTTACTTGGGGAGGCATGGTTGAAGATGATTTTTCCGCTTTCGCGAAAGCGGCCACAGCCTTATATACCGATAAAAACCTCTGGAAAGTAGCTCAAGAAAATGGAAGAAGCCTGATCAATAATCGCTTTCAGAAAGTAGATTTTGAAGACGATTTTTACGATACCATAGAAAACTACAAAACAACCCTAGTTGTTCAAAGACAACAAAACTTCACAGGGCAAATGCTCTTACATCACACCCTACAAAGCACCAAGTTTATGTCCAAGTGGATCGAGGAGAAGAATAAGGGAAGTAAATAATTTAGTTGTCATCCTGAGCCTGTCGAAGGAGTTTTGATAGTTAAAATCTTAAAACTTCGACAGGCTCAGTTTGACAAAATAAAAGAGCCTCTTTTTATAAACTAAATCAACCCCGCTCTCCTAAGCAACGCCTCTGGCTGAGGTTCTTGTCCTCTGAAGCGTTTGTACAAGGTCATTGGGTTTTCAGTACCGCCTTTGGATAAGACGTGGTCTCTAAATTTCTGACCGATTTCTTTATTGAAAATACCATGTTCTTTAAAATACTCAAACGCATCGGCATCGAGTACTTCTGCCCACTTATAACTATAATATCCTGATGAGTAGCCACCCTGAAAAATATGAGAAAACGAAGTGCTCATACACGTTTCAGGAGTTTCTGGATATAAACGTGTTTCAGAAAAAGCGTCACTTTCAAAGGCTTTTACATCTGCTATGTCAGAAGGATCTTGACTATGCCACGCCATGTCCATCAATCCAAAACTGAGTTGGCGCAAGGTTTGCATCCCTTCTTGAAACGTCGCCGAATCTTTGATTTTTTGTACCAACTCCATCGGAATCACTTCGCCTGTTTCATAATGCGTAGCAAACAATTCTAACGCTTCTTTTTCATAACACCAGTTTTCTAGCACCTGACTCGGAAGTTCTACAAAATCCCAATACACAGACGTTCCCGATAGGCTAGGGAAGGTAGTATTGGCAAGCATACCGTGCAGTCCGTGACCAAATTCGTGAAAGAGGGTTGTCACTTCATTAAAGGTGAGCAGTGAAGGTTTACTCGCGGTAGAAGGCGTAAAATTGCACACATTAGAGACATGCGGACGCTCATTCACCCCATCTTTCATCATCTGAGATTTAAATGAGGTCATCCAAGCACCGCCTCGTTTCCCTTTACGTGGATGGAAATCGGCATAAAACAACGAAATAAAGTCCCCATCGGCATCAAGTACATGGTATGTTTTTACTTCCTCGTGATAGGTATCTACATCAAAAACCTCTTCAAATTGAAGTCCAAATAACTTCTCAGCCACTTTAAAAACGCCGGCGATCACATTTTCTAGTTTGAAATACGGCTTTAGTTGCTCATCATCCAAACTAAATAATTTTTGTTTTAATTTTTCTGAATAATAAGCGCTGTCCCATTTCTCTAATCTAGAAATGTTGTCTTCCGCTTTCGCGAAATTTTCTAACTGTGCAAATTCTCTTTTGGCAGCAGGCTTTGCTTTTTCTAATAAGGTATTTAGAAACAAAATTACCTTGTCTGGTGTTTCTGCCATACGCTCTTCCAAAACAAAATCTGCATGTGTTGTATATCCAAGCAGGTTGGCACGTTCATGACGTAACTGAACAATATCTACTACATTTTTCTGATTATCAAATTCATTTCCTTTAAACGCTTTGCTCCCAAAAGCGATAGAAAGTTCTTTACGTAACGCTCTATTGTTTGCATACTTCATAAAAGGGATATAACTTGGGTAATCTAAGGTGACCACCCATCCTTCTTTCTCTCTACGTTGTGCTGCATTAGCGGCAGCTTCTTTGGCGCTTTCGGGTAAACCATCGAGATCACTTTCATCCGTTAAGTGTAGCTCATACGCATTGGTTTCTGCAAGTACATTTTCTCCAAAAGTGAGTTTTAATTTGGCCAATGCCGCATCTATTTCGCGAAGCCTTTTTTTCTTGTCTTCAGGGAGATTGGCACCATTTCGCGCAAAGCTTTTATAACTTTTTTCTAATAGGGTCGTTTCTTCTACAGATAAGGTAAGGGTGTCTTTTTGATCATACACACTTTTGACACGTGTAAATAAGTGCTCGTTAAGGGTAATATCATTGCCAAATTCAGAAAGTAAAGGCGATACTTCTTGTGCTATTTTTTGAATCTCCTCATTCGTTTCTGCACTATTCAAATTAAAGAAGACGTTAGAGATACGATCTAACTGTGCGCCAGAATAATCGAGTGCTACGACCGTGTTCTCAAAAGTAGGCGCCTCTGTTGTTTGTGTAATAGCATCTATTTCTTCCCTAGCCATGTTGATTGCCTTTTCAAATGCAGGCTTAAAATGCTCATTTTTAATGCTAGAGAAAGGAGCTTCGTTAAACGGAAGTAAAAGTGGATTATCTGCTATGTTCATCATGAACGGGTTTAAATTAGAATTATTTTGTGTATTTCGTCGATTAATTTGTGTATTTCGTCTGATTTCTGTTGACACTGATCGAATAATTAGCGACAAGTCTAAACTAGGTAATATCTTTGACGTGAGTTTTAGTGAGAATTCCCCAATTCAATGTAAAAACATAGTAAGGTTTGATTCTATTTAGGATGGTTAATAAATAAAAATTCATACCCCAATTACATTGATCTAAGACCACTCGAAAGAGTGGTCTTTTTCTTTTTAGTTTATTTCAAGCTTTTTGCGCCTTCAATTACTTTTTCTTTCAGTGCTGCTTTATACCCAATAATACGATCTTGAATATCGGTGTTTGTGGCTCCCAAAATTTGCGCGGCAAGAATTCCAGCGTTTTGTGCGCCATCCAACGCTACAGTCGCTACAGGAACTCCTCCTGGCATTTGCAAAATAGATAATATAGAATCCCATCCATCTATAGAATTACGGGATTTTACAGGGACTCCGATGACAGGAAGTGGTGATAAAGAGGCTACCATGCCTGGTAAATGTGCTGCACCTCCGGCACCTGCTATGATAACATTAATACCTCGTTTATGCGCATTTTGACCATAGTCAAAAAGTTTTTCTGGAGTGCGATGCGCACTTACAATGTCTACTTCTGTTGCAATGCCTAAATGCTCAAGAATGTCAATGGCTTTTTGCATCACTGGGAGGTCACTTGTACTCCCCATAATAATTCCTACTTTCATACGATGTATCTCTTACTTCTGTTATTGTTGTTATTCAGAAATTACTTTAATCATTTTCTTAACGGCTTCTGCTGTTGTTCTAGCGGTACTAAGATCTTGATCTATAATAGTAACATGTCCCATTTTTCGGAAGGGGCGTGTTTCTTTTTTTCCATAGATATGGGCAGTAACCCCATCCATTTCCATGATTTTTTCAATGTTTTTATATAGGACTTGCCCTTGATAATTTTCTTCCCCTACTAAGTTGACCATCACCGAAGCAACTTTGCTTGCGGTCTTACCCAAAGGTAGATCTAAAATAGCACGGATGTGTTGTTCAAACTGATTCGTGTAACTCCCTTCTATGCTATAATGCCCACTGTTGTGGGGTCTAGGTGCGACTTCATTGACTAATATCTCATCATCTTCTGTTTGAAACATCTCTACCGCTAGCAATCCTACGTGCTCAAAAGCATTCGATACTTTTTCGGCGACAGCTCTTGCTTTTTGGGCAACATGGTCATCAATACGTGCAGGGCAAATAACATATTCTACTTGGTTGGCTTCTGGATGAAATTCCATTTCAACAACAGGATACGTAGTCACTGCTCCCGACGGATTTCGAGCGACAATCACCGCGAGTTCGTTTTTAAAAGGAATCATGGCTTCGGCGATACACGGCACTTCGGGTAAGCTTTCAAGGTCCTGCGCTTTTCGGATGACGGATACTCCTTTTCCGTCATAGCCGCCTGTACAGGATTTCCATACAAAAGGATAGGTTGGTGCATCTGCTAGTATAGCACTTACCGTCTCATAGCTCTTGAAAGAAGCGGTTGGGATATCTTGATCTGCATAAAATTGCTTCTGTACCCCTTTATCCTGAATTTTACGTAAGGTATTAGCAGATGGATACACGGTAATTCCTTCGTTCTCTAGCGTCTCTAGTGCAGCTACATTGACAGATTCTATCTCAAAAGTGAGTACATCTACTTGACGCCCAAAAGCAACAACGGTATTGTAATCCATAAGACTTCCTTGCTCAAAATGATCGCAAGCAATTCTTGAAGGGGCTTCGGCACTCGGGTCGAGGACATAGGTTTGGATATCATATTTTCGAGTGTCATACAACATCATTTTGCCTAGTTGACCACCGCCTAAAATTCCTAGTTTAAATGGAGAAGAGAAATAGTTTTTCATAAAGTTACGCTCTCAAAAACGTTGAGGTTTATACTGAGCTTACCGAAGAACGATAAGCTTAAAAATTAAACCCGGATTATGCAGAAGAACTTCGTTATGAGGCTTGAAGGGGCAATAAAATATGACGTTTTATGAGTTTTAGCATAGCATCGCTATGGTTACACTCAAAAACGTACTGTAATGGTATATTTTGAAGCATCTTCAAGCTGTAATAGATTTTCTATTGCATGGTACGGGTTAAAACTCAAAAATACAAAAAACCTAGTTTCTAAACGGGTATCTATCCTCCAGAATTTAGCAGCTTTTTATGAGTTTACGTTTTAAAGAATCTGAATTTGTGATTTGTAGTTTTCAGGTGGTATCTTTGCGCCTTTGGAAAAAGGTATGAAAACAATACAATTACACGATCTTACTTTTGAAGAATGTATCTCAAAAACAGAAGTACAGCAGGCCGTAAATGGTGTGGCTGTTCTTATTAATGATACATACAAGGATAAAAGACCTGTGTTTCTTACGGTGCTTAATGGTGCTTTTCTTTTCGCTGCCGAGCTGATAAAAAAGTTTGACGGTGAGTGTGAGATGAGCTTTATTAAAGTCGCTAGTTATGATGGATTAAAGCAAAATGATGAGATCTTCACCGTGATGGGAGCAGAGCCTTCTTTGAAAGGGCGTGATGTTGTAGTGATTGAAGACATTGTAGATTCTGGTAATACCATAGAGACCATTATACAGATACTTGAAGAAGAAGAAGTGGCATCGTTTAAAATAGCCAGCTTGTTTTACAAACCAAAAGCCTATACAAAACCGTATACGATAGATTATATAGGATTAGAAATTGAAAATGATTTTGTTGTTGGATTTGGACTAGATTATAAAGGACTAGGACGTAATCTTACTTCTATTTATAAACTTAAAGAACCACACATGAAGAACCTTGTTTTGTTCGGCCCTCCAGGTGCCGGTAAAGGAACGCAAGCTGAAGTATTAAAAGAAAAGTACAATCTAGTGCATATCTCTACAGGAGATGTTTTTAGATACAACATAAAAAATGCTACTGAATTAGGTTCATTAGCAAAATCATATATCGACAAAGGACAATTAGTGCCAGATACCGTAACGATAGATATGCTGAATGCAGAAGTAGAGAAAAATCCAAAGGCAAACGGGTTTATTTTTGATGGATTTCCAAGAACAGAAGCACAGGCTGATGCACTCGCGACATTACTCGCTTCAAAAAACACAGAAGTTGCAGCAATGGTAGCATTAGAAGTAGATGATGAGGTATTGGTGCAACGTCTTTTAGAAAGAGGGAAAACCTCTGGGCGTCCTGATGATGCAGATGAAGGCGTGATCCGTAACCGTATCAAAGTATATTATGCAGAGACAGCTATCTTAAAAGGATACTACGAGAAGCAAAATAAATACCACGGTGTAGATGGTGTAGGAAGCGTTGCTGAGATTACAGCGCGTTTAAGTACTGTGATTGATACGTTGTAAATAGCGTAAATAAGAAGAAATTAAGTGTTGTTGGGTACGCTTTCGCGAAAGCGTATAAAGAAATCCTACAACGCATATATATAAATTGTGATTCAGGATCAGGTTCCTGCGTACGCGAGCATTAGAAAAAATGACTGAAGGAAATTTTGTTGATTATGTAAAAATTCATGCTACTTCTGGAAACGGAGGGTCTGGCTCTGCGCATTTACATAGAGAAAAGTTTATAGAAAAAGGAGGCCCCGATGGGGGTGATGGTGGTCGCGGCGGTCATATTATTATTAAAGGGAATAAAAACCTTTGGACCTTATTACATCTTAAGTTTAAAAGACATTCACGAGCTGGACACGGAGGTAATGGTTCTAAATCTAGATCTACGGGACACGATGGACAGGATGAGTACATCGAAGTGCCACTCGGAACAACCCTAAAAGATACCGAAACCGACAAGGTGATTTTTGAAATTACCGAAGACGGACAAGAATTTATCGTTGCAGAAGGCGGTATGGGAGGTCGAGGAAACTGGCATTTTAAGAGCAGTACCAACCAAACTCCTCGATACTCACAACCGGGTATAGATGGGGTTGAGATACAAATGACGCTTGAGCTTAAAGTGTTGGCAGATGTAGGGTTGGTAGGCTATCCAAACGTAGGGAAATCTACATTGCTAGCTGCGATTACAGCAGCAAAACCGAAAATAGCGAATTACGAGTTTACAACACTAAAACCCAATTTAGGAATTGTACAATACCGAGATTTTAGATCTTTTGTCATGGCAGATATTCCTGGGATTATAGAAGGTGCCGCCGAAGGAAAAGGAATTGGACATCGGTTTTTGCGTCATATTGAGCGTAATTCTACGTTACTATTTATGATCCCTGCCGATGCTGATAGTATTTCAGGTCAATATGATATCTTACTACACGAGTTGCAGAAATACAATCCAGAAATGCTGGATAAATCTCGACTTATCGCTATTTCAAAAAGTGATATGTTAGATGAGGAGCTCAAAGCAGAACTCACCGAAGAACTCGACAGAGAATTACCCATCCCTTATTTGTTTATATCATCCGTAGCGCAACAAGGACTTGTTGAGTTAAAAGATGCGCTTTGGAAAATGTTAAATGAGGAGTAATAGACTGTAAATCATTTCTTTTGAAGTAGATAAATCTGTATGTTTACAGAAAAACAGCTATACATGAAGAAATTTTTACTTTCTACAGGATTTTTATTCTCTTTTTTTATCGGTTTTGGGCAGTGCCCAGATGGAGATATACTATTCACCTCCCAAGCAGAAATCGATGCGTTTGCTATTGATTTTCCGGATTGCACCATGATATCTTTCCCAGGTAGTGTCACTATTTCTGGAGATGATATTGTTGATTTAACCCCTTTGTCTCAAATTGTTTCTATAGAAAATGATTTTGTTATAGATAACAACCCTCAGTTAGTAAGTATAGCTGGATTAGAAAATCTAACTGATTTTGCAGGAGGGAATTTGATTATATCTAATAACCCAATGTTGTCGTCTTTGAATGGATTAGGCGCTATTGGTTTTTCATGGGTTCGAATTATAAATAACGATGCTTTAATCAATCTGGAGGGCTTAGAAGGAATAATAGAGATTTTTGAATTACAAGTCGAGGACAATGATGCATTGCAGAGTTTATCAGGTTTAGATGGTTATAGCATTGGCGGAGTGAATATAATAAGGAATAATATAAATTTATCTTCTTTAGAAGGCTTAGAAACTTTAGTAGGTGTCGAAAATATAATGCTAGAGGATAACCCTTTATTATCAGATATATCTTCGCTAGAAAATCTAGAGCAAATAACAGTCTTATTTGAAATTATAAATAATGATTCGCTCACGAATTTAGAGGGTTTACAAGGTGTAGGGACTACTTTTAACTTTGCAGCTGGTTTTACAATTTCTGATAATGAGCTTCTTGAGGATATATCGGCAGTATCTGATTTTGAAACACCTTCTTCTTTTATAGAAATAACGAATAACCCAAGCCTATCAGATTGTAGAATAGCATTGTTATGCAATAATATAGAGGATACTGATTTAATTACCATTGAAAATAATCTTTCTGAATGTAGCTCTATAGTAGAAGTTGCAATTGATTGTAGTTTTTGTTCTTCAGAGGATGTGATACTTACTTCTCAAGCAGAAGTGGATGCGTTTGGATTAAATACGTTTGGATGTGATATCATAGAAGGTACTTTACGAATATCTGGAGGTGACATTGTAGATTTAACCCCTTTAAATACGGTGACTACCGTAGGAAATCTTGAAATTGTAGATAATACGTCCCTTGAAAATCTAGATGGACTTGCCTTATTCTCAATAGGAAAAACCATACCTGATAGTGAGCCTACCTTTATAATATCGGGTAACCGTGCTTTAGAAAATTTAGATGGACTGTCTCAATTATTTGAAATTGAAGCACAAACTTTTGAGATTTCTGACAATCCATTACTAACAAATCTTGATGTTTTTAGTAACGTGTCAATTGAGATTGGTGATGTAGATGCTATTTTCAAAATTGACGATAATCCTTCTTTGGTAACTATGGATGGATTTGATGAGATTTTTACGTTCTCTGGTGATTTGACCATTTCTAATAATCCACTTTTAGAATCTATAACAAACAATTTGAATATTAGTGTTGTAGGAGATGTTTCTATTATAAATAATGATAACCTTACCTCTTTAGCAGGATTAGAGAATCTAAATACGATAGATTTTGGGTTTACCCTTTCTGGAAATGAGATGCTGACAGACATTACTGCCTTATCAGATGTACTAGATCCATCCATGTATATCACTATTTCAGATAACTCTAATTTGTCTGAATGTGATATTGAAGTGGTGTGTTCTTTTATTAGTAACCTAGAACCATCTCAAGATATATTAATAACTAACAATGCTCCAAATTGTAATTCTGTAGAAGAAGTAGAAGAGCAGTGTTTCTTAAGTGTAAATGAACAGTTATTAGAAAATACCATTACCCTATATCCTAATCCTACAGTAGCTATTATAAATATTTCATTTTCACCTGAAATACAGCTACAGAATATCGAAGTGTTTTCTGTAACTGGAAGGGAAGTGTTCACTACTCAAGAAACATCGATTGATTTTTCATCACTAACAAGAGGTGTTTATTTTGCACGTATTCAAACCAATCAGGGAACTGTGATCAAAAAAATAGTTAAGAAATAGCAAAACACACGATAACTTGATTCCTTTCGTTTACTTTTAGACACAAAATGTAGTATGCGAGTATTATTTTTAATTTTCATATCGGTTCTTTTCACAAGTTGTGGTACTACGTTTGTAGACTACGACTATGATGAAGCAGTCTCTTTTGATGGGTATAAAACGTATCAATATGATTTACGGGAACCTACTCAGCTCTCAGCATTTGATGAGCGTCGGTTGATACGATATACAGACAGTGTGCTGGAATCAAAGGGATATACGAGAACAGATTACAATAGTCTTTCTATTAAGATACAAGCATCAGAGTATGAGACTTCTTCTCGTAATACACTAGGCGTTGGTTTTGGAGGCGGTGGTGGTAATGTAGGTGTAGGCGTAAGTGGTGGGATTCCTATTGGAGGGCGTGAGCAACACTTGCAAATAACCTTGGAATTTTACGATATGGATCACGGCGCAAAACTTATTTGGCAAGCGATTAGTGAGAGTGATGTAAAGGTAAAAGCAACACCAGACCAAAGAGATGCGTATTTTAAAAAATTGGTAGAAAAAATCTTTAAAAAGTATCCTCCTGGATCTTAACTTTTATAATTAATAGCTTGGCATTATTTTCGTATATATTTGCAGAAATCATCAATCCTATGAAGTGGTTCCTTATTTTATTGTTTCCTATATGCTGTTTTGCACAAGGAAATACTGTTGATGACGCTTTCGCGAAAGCGGAAACTTACTTCCATACCAAAAAATACAACCAAGCAAGGCCTATTTTTCAAACCTTTCTTAAACAACATCCCAATGATCTTAAAACGTTAGAGTATTTGGGTGATATTTATGGCTATGCCGAAGATTGGGATGCTGCCATAGATTATTATAAAAAGCTCGTAGAACTTTCCCCAAAAGTGGCTAACTATCATTATAAATATGGAGGTGTTTTGGGTATGAAAGCATTAGCGATTAATAAAGTAAGAGCATTAGGACTTATAGGTGACATTAAGGAGGCTTTTATAACGGCAGCAACATTAGATACTAAACACGTAGAAGCGAGATGGGCATTGGTAGAATTATATATTCAATTACCTGGAATTGTAGGAGGAAGCGAGAATAAAGCAAGAAAATATGCCGATCAATTAAGTGTGTTGTCCCCTGTTGACGGACATCTTGCCCACGGCTATATCGCAGAGTATAACGACAAGCCAAAAGAGGCTGAGCGCCATTATAAAAATGCGGTGCATGTAGGAGGATCTGTTGTTTGCTATACAAAATTGTATGAGCATTATGAAAAAAATGGTGCTCCAGCGAAAGCCATTCAAGTCATAGACGAAGCGCGTAAAAAACATACCTCTGAAAATAGATTGCATTACCAATTAGGGAAAATCGCCGGACAATATGGGATTGGTCTCGATCAAGGTATTGAGTGCTTGGATAAATATATTATGAACTATTCTGCAGCAGACGGTGTTCCCAAAGATTGGGCATATTATAGACTTGCTCAAATTTATAAGCATAAAGGCCAAAAACAAGAAGCCATCACTTGGATTAAAAAAGCACTGCAAGATCGTCCTGATTTTAAAGAAGCGCTGGCTGAAAAGAGACTCATAGAAACCCTTTAGCTTTTTAATAAATAAGGATTGATATCGAGTATATTTTCTTGTATATACGCGTCAATGAATGCGGTGGTTAGGTGCGAACTGCCTACGAGCTTATTTTCTTGCAAGCGTGTTTTTATATCTAATTCTTTATACTTTTTTAAATACGGAACGGATAATGGCGCATAGCTATAATGCCAAGGCTCATGCTTAAAACCTTTACGTCCAGGAGCGTCGGTGTACACGAGGTAAAACCCAAAACTATTGGCATGTGTATCCATCCATTCTTTAAATTTACAGAAGGGACCTGTGCCATAAAATTTTGAAGGGACGAGCACATCACCTGTCACTTTGGGTGTACCATCTATTAAGTCTATGTCTGTGCCCCAGTGATGTCTTGAAGTACCTGGAATCGTCGAGTATTCTATGATTTTTTTTATGGAATCTATAGGGGAGAGTCCGCTTTCGCGAAAGCGGTTATATTTGCGCTCCCAAATTCTATTTTGGTGTGCATAATCTCGGTAGCTAGAAATCACTTTAACTTGAATCTTGTCTTTTAAAGCAGCAACTTTTAATTTTTCAAAAGCAGTAGCGGCTTCAGGTCGTAGTCTGTATCCTGTTCCAGAAGTTAAAAGCGGATTTCCTTTTCCTAGTAACTCATCTTCAGAAATTTGAGTTTCTAGAATAGATGCATACACTACTGAAGGAAGGGTGGTTGCAATACTGCCTAGGAGTACTGCTTTTGTAAATGTTCTGCGTTTCATGATACTTTTTTTTTCATTAGAAAATGAGGACCTATTAGTGGAATATCAAATTCAGGGCCAACCGTTGTATATCCTAAGTTTTTATAAAAGGAAACCGCCGCGATTCTAGCATTAAACCAAAGCAAGGTACATCCTTTCGCTTTAAGAAGGTCTTCTCCTTTTTTTAATAATAGTTCGGCGATGCCTTTTTTACGAAATTCAGGTAATACCGCCATGCCTCTTAATCGGTATTGTTTGCCTGTAAAAAGATCTTTAGTGTCTTTCATAAATGAAGCCACCCCAATAATAGTACCCTGATAATACATCCCTACGTGAAATGTAGATGGTTGCTCATCGGCTTCCATGTAGACATCTTCTAGGGGTCTTCCTTTTCTAAGAACCGGATGACGGACAGACCAAGTTTCTTCGGCAGTAATTTGTTGTAATGTATAATCTGGATTGTCAATGAGATACCTTTTTGCAGGGATTCCATCGTAGTCAACGTCTTTTAAAAAATGCATACCACATTTTTGGATCACAGCATGTGAAGCCATATTCTCTTGATGGGCATGTGCCACTAGAAACGGATATTTCAAGGTGTTAAATGCATATTTTATTACTGCTTTGGCACTTTCGGTGGCGTATCCTTGATTCCAGTAACACCTGTAAAAACGAAACCCAATATCGACCACGCGCTCTTCGGGATGGTATTTTAAACCACACCAACCTAAAAAGGTGTCATCTGATTTTCGTATGACTGCCCAACGACCGATTCCAGTTGTTTCGTAGGCGTCATAGGTGTCTATAAATAGATGCGCACTCTCTAGGTCTTTAAAAGGGGTGTCCCCAGTATATTTTATGACCTCTAGGTCTGTATTCATCTGAAATAAATGAACACCATCTTCTTTCTTGAATGTGCGTAAGAGAAGTCTATCGGTTTCTATAATTGTAGTATCCACAGAAGGGAGTTCTTTGTTTTGCTTTAAAAATAGAAAGAAAGTGGTACCTAGCCTAACAAAAAAGAAAGTGTGTTTCTTGTGATAGATTCACAATGATGATTTACGTAGGTAGCTAAAATTTTAATTTAATTAATTTGTGATAAACTTTTGCAAGTTGATAAAAAAGTATATTTTTGCCACCGCTTAACCAACTAGAGTAGCTCAGTTGGTAGAGCGTCAGCCTTCCAAGCTGAATGTCGTCACGCTTGCAGCGTGATCACCCACAGGAAGTAGTTGCAGATTGATTTAAAATATTGAAAATACCTTTAAATTTGCATTTTTTACAAGAGTGTAAATTTATAAAACGCGGGAGTAGCTCAGTTGGTAGAGCGTCAGCCTTCCAAGCTGAATGTCGTCACGCTTGCAGCGTGATCACCCACAGGAAGTAGTTGCAGATTGATTTAAAATATTGAAAATACCTTTAAATTTGCATTTTTTACAAGAGTGTAAATTTATAAAACGCGGGAGTAGCTCAGTTGGTAGAGCGTCAGCCTTCCAAGCTGAATGTCGCCGGTTCGAACCCGGTCTCCCGCTCTTAAAGCTCCATAGAAATATGGGGCTTTTTTATGCTCTAATGCTAATAAGATATCTGTCTGTAGGGTGAGAAGTTTATGCTGAGCTTGACGAAGTAAACCCGGTCTCCCGCTC
>CAYGQJ010000113.1:0-14078 GCA_964351845.1 uncultured Flavobacteriaceae bacterium
TTGAAATTGAAATTGAAATTGAAATTGAAATTGAAATTGAAATTGAAATTGAAATTGAAATTGTGATTTACTTGGATGCTGGAGGTTTATTGATCAACAAGAATATAGAAAATAGAGCATAGAATATAGAAGAGTACAATCAAAAAGCAAGTTGATTCTTTGCGTCTGAGTCATCTCGACGATAGGAGAGATCGCACATCAGGCTCACTGTTATGCGATTTCCTGCCTTCGGCAGGCAGGCTCAGCGCTGCGCTTTGTCGAAATGACTTATGAAAGTATTTGGTTTTCAGTATTCTGAAACTAAATTTGAGATTTGATTTTTGGGAATTTGTGATTTTAAATAAAAGCAAGGTGATTGAGTGATTTTATTTCGCCGAAAGGCAAAAATGAAATTGTACCGAAATCCCGTGTTTGAAACCGAAATCAACACCAATTTTGGAATTTGTTTTTTTTGTGATTTGAAATTTAATTTTCCAACAGCCAACAGCCAACAGCCAACAGCCAAGAACCAACAACTAACGACCAAAGACCAACGACCAACAATTCTAGATCAACTCCGCAACCTCTCTTTTAATATACGTAATCCCAGCTTCGCTAGGTGCCTGCTGATCCATTAAGTCCTGTAAAATCGTTTTACGAAGTTTATCACTATCGTCTATTTTGTCACTCATATTTGTTTTACGAATGATAGAAATGGTCGCATTTTTTGAGGTGCGGACGACATTCCAACACTCTTCAGTGACATAGATTTGTTGTGCTAAGTTATGCTCAAATTCCTGTTCGATATTACGTAGTAAGAGGGATTCATATTCGTATTTATCATCACTATACGGCTTTACACGTATGAGAAGGTTTCCGGGCGAAATGCGTTCTAAGAATAAGGTTAAGCGCTCATAGGCCTGAAGTTTCTGTGGTAGGGCAGAAGCTTGATTGGCTTTATGTAACAGAAAACGTCTTCTCCCTTCTTCACTCTTGGTGTATTGGCTAAAGAAGAAATAAGAAATACCCGCAACGATGAGTGCAGGCAATAGGTTAAAGGCAAGGTTGACTAAATTTAGTTCCATGGGTATACAAATTTGGGATGACTAATGTACTTTTTTTTCAACAGTTTTACAACGTGTATTGTACAGGATTGTTGTATTTGTCAAGGATCTTGCTTTTAAAATTTTTAAAAAAATAAAAAAATGAAGGTTTAGGGGTAACAAAATTTTAGGCATGTTGATATAGTGGTATAAAAACAAAACTTTAGATCATGAAAACATTAAAAATTTTAACCACCGTACTTATAGCGTTTCTATTTGCTTTTACCTCTTGTGAACGCGATGATAATTTTGAACAAGACAATACCGATATTCCTGATGATACTGTCATTATAGATGATAACACAGATGACACAGGAAATCTAGATCAGTTTTTTGGAGCGACAGCCTCAAGAAGCTTTTTTGGACAAGTCGTTGATGAGAATAATAATGGAATTTCAGGCGCCCTTGTAAGCGTAGGCGCACAATCAGTCTCTACAGATGGTAACGGGATTTTTTCTGTAACCAATGCCTCAGTGAATGAGCAGTTTGCCTATGTACGAGTGACTGCTTTTGGGTATGTCACCAGCGGTAGAGCTTTACGTCCTACAGACGGTACAAATCGCATTAAACTGATGCTACTGAGTGCCGATGTGACGGCTACCGTTACGAGTGGTGTCCCAGAAATCGTACAACTAGGCAATGGCACCAGTGTCGCTTTACCTGGCGATTATATCGATGAAAATGGAAGCCCGTATACAGGAAGTGTCGATGTGATTCTTGATTTTCTTGATCCAGCATCTCAAGATTTAGACGCAGTCATGCCAGGGATGTTATACGCAGAAGACGTGGCAGGCGATGAGGTATATTTAGAAACCTTCGGCATGATCTCGGTAGAGTTACGTGATGCTAGTGGTAACGAATTAAACATCGATCCGAATAGCCCAGCCGAATTACGTTTTCCTTTAGACCCTGCTTTGCAAGGCGTAGCCCCAGCGACCATTCCTTTATGGAGTTTTGATGATACATTAGGGTATTGGATAGAAGATGGAGAGGCGACTTTACAGGGCAACGAATATGTAGGACAGGTGACTCACTTCTCTTTCTGGAATTGTGATGCTCCGTTTCCCGTAGTTGATTTTTGTACCACGGTATTAGATGATAACGGGAATCCGTTAGCAAATACAACTGTATACATAACGAGCCCTAACTCTCCATACCCACGATCTGGAATCACTGATCAAAACGGACAGGTATGTGGAAAAGTACCTTCTGGATTGACAATGACCATCGAAGTAGTCGATTTATGCGGAAACCCTATTTTTTCAGATGTCATAGGCCCCTTTGCATCACCGACCACCTACGGACCTATTTCTGTAAACCCAGGTTCATCAACTTCTCAGCAAGTGATTGGAGACTTTAATAACTGTTCTAACAACCCTATTACCGATGGTTATGTAGTGTTAGATTATGGAGGAAATATATTTTATGAGCCTGTAACGGCAGGAACTTATGATATCTATTTAATTAGTTGCCCAGCGAGTAACGTATTTACCCTTGAAGCGATCGATATTACAAATCAACAGTCAAGCGGGAATATTAACTACACATTTACCCCTCCAACCACTGACTTAGGTACGATTACGTCTTGTAATGCCGTGACAGAATACATAGAGTGGGAGGCAGAAGGCGTACAACATTTCTTAACAGCTCCAATCAGCACATTTGATAACGGAAATGCCTTCAGTCTTAATGCGGGTAATGGGAATGAGTTTTTCTATATGAGTAGTTCAGATACTACGGTAGGAACGTATACGTGGGGGAATGGAATTCAAGCGCCTCCAGGTTCTTTTGAAATGGAAATGTTTGAAGTACTATCTCAAATAGATATCGACTATAATGCGCCTATCAATATTACATTCCAACTCAATGCATTTGGAGCCGTGGGAGATTATATCGATATAACGTTCACAGGTACGTATTCGGACAACTCGGCTGTTGTACAACCCATAAGCGGATCGGTACACGTGATTAGAGATTAATAAAAGAACACTAAAATAGATAGAAAACCCACTCGTTTTGAGTGGGTTTTTTGTTTTTTTGCTTTTGTAGTTCGCCAAGTGTCAGACTGAGCATGTCGAAGTGCTCCGTATATTTTTTTTGTTTTTTATACGCTTTCGCGAAAGCGTACTAAGAAACTATACACTAGGCTTGCGCTTTCTCCATTTCCGCTTTATTCTGTCCTCCTAGGTATTGGCAATCATACAACTCCTGCATACCATTAAAAGGCACAGGTGTTTTCTTATACGAATACGTATTATCAAGCTCCGTAGAAATTTTATGATCTCCCAAATTGATTTCGATATCACTCATTTTAAACTGACAAGGGTGTTCGTATCCTGCCGCATGGGTGATTTCGATAAATTCCTTTCTAAAGGTTTTAAAGTATTGTGCGAGTCGGTCGGATTTTAAAGGGATATTGATCCCATTTTGGAGCCATTTACTTTGTGTCGCTATGCCAGCGGGACAGCGGTTGGTATGACAGATTTGCGCTTGGATACACCCAATACTCATCATGGCTTCACGCGCGACATTGATACAATCAACCCCCATAGAGAATGCCATGGCAGCTTTGGCGGGGAAGCCGAGTTTCCCACTGCCTATAAAAACCAAATGTTCTGAGAGTCCTTTTTGTTGAAACAGACGATACAGGTCACTAAACCCATACACCCACGGAAGCGATACGTGATCTGCAAAGCTCGGTGGCGCAGCACCGGTGCCTCCTTCTCCACCGTCTACCGTAATAAAATCAGGGCCTTTGCCCGTTTTGACCATAATGTCGGCGAGTTCTTCCCACTGTTCTAATTTTCCAATAGCGGCTTTAATACCTACCGGTAAGCCTGTAGCCGCCGCAATCTCTTCTATAAAATCGACCATTTCAGGTACGTTTGAAAAGGCTTTATGAGTAGGAGGGGAAAGGACATCTTTGCCAATTTCGACACCGCGAATTTCTGCGATTTCAGGGGTGATTTTTGCGCCGGGTAATACGCCTCCTTTTCCGGGTTTTGCCCCTTGGGAAAGCTTTAGTTCAATAGCACGGATGAAAGGATTTTTTTCGACCAATGCGATCATTTTCTCCATCGAAAATCCACCATCTTCCGCACGTACGCCAAAATAACCTGTTCCAAAATGAAAAACCACATCTCCGCCATGGCTATGGTAGGGCGAAAGGCCGCCTTCTCCTGTATTGTGATACGCACCTGCGATCTTGACCCCTTTGTTTAAAGACTCAACAGCTTTTGCACTCAACGAACCAAAACTCATGGCACTGATATTAATAATAGAGGCTGGGCGATACGGTTTTTTACGATTGTGATACGCACCAATGACTTTAGCACAGGGTAAAAAGGCTTTGTCTTTCTTATTCGGGTGATTATCGGCTAGTTTATAGGGCATCATCGCATTATTGATGAAAATATGCTGATGGGCATAAATATCTCTGTTGGTACCAAAGCCTTCATAGTTGTTTTCTTTTTTCGCGGAAGCGTAAATCCAACTCCGTTCAATACGATTAAAAGGGAGCTCTTCTCGGTTATTGGCGACAAAATACTGACGCATCTCGGGGCCAATGCTTTCTAGCATATACCGTATGTGTCCCACAATGGGGAAGTTATGACTGATGGTGTGCCTGCGCTGTATGATATCACGAATGGCTATCACTGCAAAAATGATGAGAATCCAACCCCACCAAGCAATGTTTCCTAAAAAGTCTAAAATAGTATCCATAAATGCGTGTAAATTTTTTTAAAAGTACGATGGTCTTTGGGAAGTTCAAAAAATATAATAGGATTCCTCATTCCTATTTCTTGAATTATTTGATGCTATAGAAATACGCTAGCACAATAATGCAAATCACCAATCCTATAATGATATAGGTTTTGGTGTTGTTTTTTGTTTTCTGAATGAGCGACGTAGACCTATTTGTATGATCCCTTATGGTTGTTTTGAATTGTGGATTATTTAGGGGGCTTGCATCACTTAATAATTCGGGAGGGATCATATCAGTAACATGATTTTTTCCGTCATAATACGTAGGGTCTTTCTCTAGGTTTTCTACAATATCCTTCGATTCTCTTAAACCAATGTGTAACTGCTCTCTCACATACTTGATGGCTGTTAATTTTTTTTGACTTTGGATCAGTGATAGGATTTTGGTCTTATCAATTTTATGATTGTTTACGGATATATACATGGCAAAGAAAATTTCAGCGTAAAGCGGGGAGGGGTTTGGGTTACTTCTGTTTGATCATTTTTAACGAAAATCCTCCAAGAATTAAAATAAGCAGTCCCATGATGCCCCAAAGCCATAATTTATTTTCAAATAATGGGGACACGGTAGCGTCTCCGTTTTTTTCAATCTTCTTTTCATCACCCAATGCTAGTGTAGTCAGTGTCGTAGGAATATTTTCTTTAAACTTCTGAATATCATAGGTGGGACGACTTGCATTTTTGTTTCCATACGTAAGAAAATAGGTAGCAGGTTCTGTAAAACGCGCGATGAGTTCGTGCGTGTACCCCTTTAGTTGAATATCACCATAGCCCAGCGGTTGATTGTCTTGATTGTGAATATGGATTTGTAGTTTTTTGAGGGTGGTACTCGTGGCTTTAAATTCGTTTTTACCTTCAGAGTTCAGTACCCCAGAAGTCAGTGTACGGTAATTATAGATCCATCCTTTTTCTGTTTCAATACTATCTGTTACATATTTTATGGTGACGGGTCTGTAATAATCATACGTAGCATTTGGGTTCATTTTGAGGTAACTCACAGGAACCGCATGTTGTAATTCGATGTTGATTTCGGTGTGTCGGGCTTGCTTGTTTTCTTCGGTTAGAATCGATTTTATTTGATAGTCATTCAAGCTGCCTTCGATGCGACTTTGTTTTGAAATACTCACTTTTTGCAAGTCAGGTTTTTCTTTTGAATCTACTCGTAGTTTAACATAGCGATACTTCGCATCTGGAAATTTGAGGGTGCTGAATGTAAAATCAGTCAGTTCATTTTTTATGGCTACGATTCGATAAGCATCTGTGATGGTGAACCATTCTTGTTGGTTTTGGCTTCCTTCAAGAGTAACTTTCCAATCAAAGTTTTGTTGTCCAAATGCTAACTCAATTTCATTAATAGGTGCTTCCGATGGAATTTCAAACGTATAGAAATATCCTGCATCATTGTAAGACGTATTTATAGTATTGAATACAATTTCTTCAGCGGATACCTGATCTTTTGTTTTTTGGAGGATATACGGCGCTTCGATGGTATCGTTCTCTTTTGTAATCCCGTAGATTCTAATGTCGGTTAGCTTTCGCGAAAGCGTACCAAACATGGGTTCTGGTAGTACAACCTTGTGCCAAGTGTCTTTTATACCTTTTAATTCCCTGGTATGCGTATAATCTTGCATTTGTCCGTGGGCATACGAAAATGTAAATAACCATAGGATGCGTAAGATGTTAGTCTGTCGTTTCATTTGCAATAGCGCTTTTGAATTTGTTATATAAAAATGAAATGATAAGTAAAAGGACGCCTAAGGAGACAAAAACAATGGTTTTTGAAATGGTGTTGAGGTGGGCGATATCATATACAAATAGTTTGATAAGTGTGACACCAAATAAGATAATCGCACCAATACGGAGGTATTGTTTCTTTTTCCAAATCCCCAATCCAATGAGGAAGAGGGCATATATGCCCCAAAGAATACTAAGGCCCAGTTTATACGATTGCTCCGACGCGCCCATATCCATCCAGTGAATGAGTTCGCTACTCAGGACCCAAAGTATGGTGATATGGAGTACGATTTCAAATGGGATATGGAGTTTTTTCTTCACGAAATCTTGTCGCGTAAGTTGATAACACAGAAAGAGGGCAAGGGCTAAAAATAGAAATGAAACGTAACGTATGCCTATGTAAAAGAAGCCTCTAACAAAGAACTCTGATGATGCTTTGTCTAGGTAGGCTTCGCGGAGTTCGCTCAACTGATAAAGACCGCTTGTTAGAAAGCCTAAAATGGTTATGATGAGTACTACGAGACTGATGTAGGTTAAGTAGGTATTTTTAACCTTCTTGAGATTGACAAAAGCGAGTAATGAAAAGAAGATAAGCGAGTAGTTTACTACCCAAATAGCTTCAAAATTCCTCAGGCTATCATTTGAAATTGTGATGTTATAGGGGTTTATCCCCGAATCGTTGGCAATACTCGTACTATGATACAGTTGATCCCAGTATACTGAGATTTCTAAACGAATCGCAACATAGCTGATAAAAATAAGTGTCGCAGGAATAAAAAACGAAATGATTTTAGTAAGACCGTGTTTTTCACCAAATGCCGGGGTATATTTTTGATCACTGTTGATATATTGTATGCCTCCAAAGGCAGCGATGACGAAGAGCGATGTTAAGAAATGGATATTCAATAGAGGGGTGAATGGAGCGTTTGCATAGGCATATCCGTAACTGTCATAGGCAGCGAACCAATCGTGTATCAAACTAAAGAAAGCAATGGCCATGACAATATAGGAGAGCTTTTCGTACACCGTGATTTTTTTGGTTCTTCCGATCCAAAAGAGCAATACCGCTTCTGCCGCCCAGAGTAAGGTTACCCAATTTCCATCTAGTTGCACGGGGATGGTGATGGTGATAAATACGAGCACCAAACCAGCGACCAAATAGAACAGGTTTTTATCGGCTAGTTTTTTACGATAAATGATGACACTTACCACAAAGTGAATAATTGCATTGCAGAGTGTGAAGACTCCTAGAAGCTCTTTACCCGTTTCGTGTCCGCTTAAAATGGCATAGCCTAGCCCGTAAAATATAAAAGAGTTGGCAAACAATAAAATGATATTCTCAATGCCAAATTTTTCGTTTTTAATGAGTTTATAGGCTAGAAAGGTCAGGTAAAAAATGACAAAGAAAAGTGCGAGAAATGAAAATGCGAGACTGAAATGGGTGTCGTGTGTATATTCTGTGGCATACCAAACTAAGAAAATCAACCATGTGAATCCAAAGGAGGAATAATAGAGTGGTTTCCAATATTTCTTAAAGGAAATGATGAGAATCCCGATATTGATAATCGTCATGTAACTGAATAGCACGGCTACTCTTCCAGAGCCATCACTTAGTAAAAACGGAACCGCATAGGCACCTACTAAGCCGATATGTGCGATAATTTGCTTGTTATAGTTGATGGCAGCGATGATACTAAATAGGGTAAAAATCACCATGAGGGCAAACGCTATGGTCTGTGGGATGAGGTCATAGAAACTATAGGCCGAAAATGTAATGAAATACATAATCGCAATGGCTCCACTAACAAGGACAGCACTATAACTCTCATACTTTTTCTTGAGTTTGATGCCAAACCCTAAGAGGCCAATGCCTGCTAAGTAGCCTAATATAATTCGTGTAAGCGGACTTACTAAATCATTTTCGATGGAGTATTTTGTGCCTAGCGCCACACCAATCACAGTGATGGCAATCCCTATTTTATTGATGAGATTTTCTCCTATAAACTTTTCGAGTTCGTTCTTAGTCTTTGGTTTTTTAGGAGTAGGTATTGTCGTTTGCTTTACTGGGGTTTCATTTTTATACCTTTCATGCGATGACATATAGATAACTTCTTCCTCTTTTACAGGCTCCAAAACTGTTATCTTAGTTTCTTCCTGTTTGGGAAGGACTTCTTTTATGGGTTCAGTTGTAGGTTCTGAGTCTTGTACTTTTTGTATCTCATTACGCAATAAGGTAATGTCTTTAGAAATGTCTTCTTGTTTCTTTAACAATCGTTCGACGGCACTAAAAAGCTGATTGATCTTATGCTGATTTTCTGTCATACTTTGAGATAGTTAGTCTTTTGATAAACACCATTTGAAATGCGAATAGCCAAATCTAGTTATTGTGAAATAACAGGTTATATTAATTAAATATACTTTAAATAATATAAGTTCAATAGTATAAGTGTTATAAAAATAATCTTAATCGTCTAAAGTCAGTGTATTGTGTTTTGCTCTCCTTTTGGGAGAGGACTAAGGTGAGGGCTTTGACTTGAAAAATCACTCATCCTAAACTTTTTCCGAAGGAGAAGCAATGCATTTTGGGTTATTCTGTTCACAACCAATCAATAACATACTTTAGGTTTATTAGTGGTAAAAGACTGTATGAACTCATAGGAGGTTGCTTGCTCTGTCTTCTATAAATTCTAGTGATATTTATTGTCCGTTCGAGCGCGGTCGAGAACTAAGTAGAAACAGAAAGTTTAAGAAATTACGTAAAGAAAAAATTACGCAATTTCTTAAACAACCACACTTTCACCGCATCCTAACTTCCGAGATAGTCTGTAGTCATTTGAACTTACAAGGGTCTAAACGGAAAGTCATTCCTTTTTTGTGCTTCGCATGTTACAAAAAAGCAATGACAACCACCCTTTCACCACATCCTAACTACCGAGATAGTCTGTAGTCATCTGCACAAACGTTTTAACACCTAATAACAAGCCGCTTTCGTCTATGTGGAAATCGGGCGTGTGATGGGGTGCTGCGGTGGTATCTCCAGGGGTTTTGCCTCCTAGGAAGAAATACACACCTGGCACTTCTTTTTGGAAGAACGAAAAATCCTCTGCGCCTGTAATGGCTTTAATCAAAATCACATTGTCTTTTCCAGCCGCTTTCTGCATCGATGGAAGCATTTGAGCTGTCAAATCCAAATGGTTGTACGTAATAGGATACCCTTTTGCAATATCAATTGTTGCTTCCGCCCGATAGGCAGCGGCAATCGCAGGCACCATTTCTTGCATACGTTTGTTGATCATTGCTTGCATATTATAATCAAGGGTACGTAAGGTTCCGATGATTTGTGCACTTTCTGGAATGATATTACTACGCACGCCTGCATTTATTTTTCCGATAGATAATACAGCGGCTTCTTGTGTGAGTGGCGATTCACGAGAGATAATCGTTTGGAGTCCGTCGATGATTTTAACAGATGCCATGATCGGATCGATACTCGTCCACGGAGTAGAGCCGTGGCTTTGTTTTCCTTTAACATTGATTTCAAAACTCTGTGATGCGGCCATGATGCCGCCCGCTTTATACGCAATTGTACCCACGTCTTGTCCTGCTCCGATGTGCAATCCAAAAATAGCATCGACATCTGGGTTTTTCAGTACGCCTTCTTTCACCATGAGTTCCGCGCCTCCTTCTTCTCCCGGAGGTGCGCCTTCTTCGGCAGGTTGGAAGATAAATTTCACGGTTCCTGCAAAGTCATTATTTTTTGCTAATACTTCGGCAACGCCCATTAAGATGGCAATGTGTGTATCGTGACCACAGGCATGCATGACAGGCACTTCATTGCCTCTATAGGTTCCTTTTGCCGTTGATTTAAAGGGTAAGTCCACTCGTTCTTCTACCGGTAACGCATCGATATCGGCACGTAAAGCGACTACTTTTCCAGGGCGCTTTCCTTTAAGAATGCCTACCACGCCTGTGAAGGCAATGCCCGTTTGCACTTCCATTCCTAAGGATTTTAAGTGTGCAGCGATTTTTTCGGCAGTTTTGAATTCACGATTTCCCAACTCTGGATTTTGGTGAAAATCTCTACGCCACTCTATGACTTTCGATTCTACGGCCTTGATTTCTTTTTCTAATGATTGCGCTTTCGCGAAAGCGGACACCAGCATAATCCCACTTAAAAGGAGTGTTTTTGTGTATTTCATGTATGGTTTTTTAATGGTATGGATCGCGTCAAGATATGAACGGGATTCAAATATTGGAGATTAAGATACTTAATATCGGATTGATATTGTAAAGCTATAGGGTTATTTTTTCGAATCTTTATTTACGGTATTGATTTCTACGATGTTTTAAAAATGTAATCTCCCTATAACCTTTAGACTAGATGACCCAATAGTATATATACAGATAGGACATGCATCTGCAGGAAATGGATGTGTTGTTGTTGTGGTTATATTTGCAGGAGACATGAGCCCTTTGATGCTGGTCTGCATTGCCTTAGTGGCTGTGAGAATCTCACTAATTTGCTGTGTAGGTATCTTTTCTAGTTGTAGCTCTTTTTTGTACGCATTAACAATATCTCTCTTATACTGTGTGTATTGATTTATATTTATGCTTATGTCTTTATCAAAACTTTTAATACTGTTGATCATCTGATTCACTTCGGCATCTATTTTTCGATCTAACTTTCGTAAGAGTCGTTTTCTATTAATGACAGCCTGTTGTTCTTGTGCTTTGCTAATTTCTCTAGTATAAAATTTTTGATTCTCTTTATTGAGGTCTTTGATGTTTTCTTTAGAATAACGATACGTGTTTTCATTAGTTTGAATAATCTCTTTGACCTTTTTTGGAGATGAGATATTATCTATGCTACGCGCAATTTTAGTATTTATTTTTTTTAGAACACTTTCTTTAATTACGATGCTTAGTACTTTTTTTAATGTTTTTTGTGATGCGATATCCAATTCTTCAAAGAATAGGGAAGAAGTGATTTCATAGCCATAATCAACAATATGGCCTAGTACCTTTTTAAGTTTATCTTTATATGAGTTTTGTTTTAATGTCTTTGTGATACTTTTCACCTCTTTTGCTAAGGAGGTTCCTTTCTTCTTATTCCATTTTTCTTTAGACCCTATATACTCCTCATAGTTTTTATAAGATGCATATGGTTTTTCGTTTTTAATGTCATCATAAAAGCGATAGGTACTTTTAGTACTTTTCTTACTTTTTTCATACGCCTTTTGATCATTTGTATTAAAATCACTAATGTTGAATGTAAAGCGCTCTAGCTCTTTTAATTTAGAAGAGAGCTTCTGTACTAATGCTGCTTGAATTTTTGGATCTCTAGTGTTATTTTTAGAAGTAGTAGTAACTTTTTTCTCAAAGCTTTGATACATTTTTAAATACAGGGTCTCTTCTTCTTCAAGTGTTGTTTCTATTTCAGAAGTAGCATTCTCTATAAAGAGTTCCTTGTAGATGCGATCGTGGATGTCAGTAATTTCTATTGTTAAGGTAGCGAATTCTTCCGTTTTTTGTGAGATAGTTTCACCTGTTAATGTTCCAAAAAAAGAAATATTTGTAAGAATTGCGATACTAACGATGCCATATTTTAATCTTCTTTTGATTTTTTTATGCAATGAATTTCTTGCGTACAAATAAGGTATAAAGACCGTAATACAGCCTAAAATAAAAAAGACAAGTGCTTTTTGTCCATTGAGGATTCGGGTAATAGCAAAACTATCTAAGGTATTTAATAGCTTTTGAATTTCGCCTAATGTGATCGTCAGTTCCTCATAAAGAAATCGTTTAGAAATCCAAAAGCGAAGTCCAGCAAACAATAGTGCAAAAAATAGAAAAGGTTTTAAAAAGAGTGTTAGACTTTCTAATATATTAATTCTGTTGATGATCCCTTTTGTTTTGTCTGAATCTTCAATTGGGAACTTTTTTTTGCTGTATCTAAAAATGTACGTAAACGTCATTTTATGCAATGGTAAATCTGTAAAAAAAGAGTGTATAGTATGTAAAAAATAGCCTTTGAAGATGTTTTTCTCAAATAGGTTGTTCCAAATTCTAGATTGTATTCTCCATAGGAGATGTACTTTGCAAAAGGTCAGTATATAATAACATACAAGCCCTATAAAAAGCCAAGAGGTACTCCCTAAAAGTAACTGAGTGAAATCTGTAAAATTCATCAAACTATATTTTGTATTGGATGGATATGTAATGAAGTTCTAAAATACAAAGGTGTTTTATGGTGTACTATACTAGTTATTAGGAGTTTTTAAAATTGTTTTTTATGTCAATAAATCAAACATCGATCACGGAAATTGAAGCAATACAGACATTTAAAAAGGAATCGCACTGAAAAAGGAGCGTGTAAAAGAACTTGTTATGTTATCGTCTAGTTCTAGTTTAGACATCATTTTTCTATGGGGTAGTCGCTACTCTGCCTTTTGATACGCTTGCTGTAACCACGCGATAAGTTCATCATCGATCTCATTACTATCGGATAGTTGAACGCGATGCGTACACATAGCGCCAAAAGGACCTGAACCTCCAAGACGCTCTGTGGTTGGCACGTCTTTTAATTTTAATCCCAAATCAATACGGGTTTTGGTGGCGGGTTTGATGAGTGCGAATTGCTTTTTTCTGATGATACTTACCGTCGTTTTTTTTGGCGTAATCACCACATCTTCACCGAATCCTTTTACAACGTCGAGTAATCGCTCATAGATAGGAAGTAGCGCTTCTTTTCCTTTGTATTGAGCCTCTACAAGGTCTATTGGAGTGGTGTTTTCTTCTTTTGATAAAGCCACAATGGTATTTGCAAAACCATGGGTAACTTGATGTTCTTTCTTGAGGAAATTGACAGCTTCCGAATGTTTGCTAAATGATTTTGTTTTGAGTAATGCTTTCCATTGATTTAAGGATTTGCCTGTTTTTTCAGGCATATTATCAATCATGGTTTGTAGTGCTTTATCGATCTTGTCCATAATGAATTAGTTTTCTATTTCAAGGTAATAAAAATATTTTGAAACAGATTTTCCATTCAATAGTGCCAATATATCTGATTACAAGAGTAGTACGGAAAGTTTAAAAATGTAGGCTAAAATATAGAAAGCTAAACTAATAGTTTATCGAAGGGCTTTTAATATCAGAAGATTAAAACTTAGAGAAGTGTCACGCTGAGCTTGTCGAAGTGCTCAGTTTTACAAGTTAAAATATATTTTAAACAACCACCCGCTCCATGGAAAAGCTATTTACTTCCCATTCAACTCATCAATACTCATTTTACGGCAAGAGTGGCACGGAAAGTTAAAAGATGTAATCTAAAAAATAGTAAAACAAACGAATTGTCACCCTGAGCCTGTCGAAGGGCTTTTCATATCAGAAGATTAAAACTTCGACAGGCTCAGTTTGACAAGTTAACATATAATGTAAACAATCACCCGCTCCATGGAGAAACTATCTATTTCCCATTCAACTCATCAATACTCATTT
>CAYGQJ010000114.1:0-13756 GCA_964351845.1 uncultured Flavobacteriaceae bacterium
AAAAACAAACTAAAACCGCACTTCAACACCACCATATCCATTAAATCTAGGGGCAGGCTCAAAAAAGCGTCCCCCAAAAGCATTGATCCGTACATTGTCTGTGTAGGCTTGATCTAATACATTATTAATTCCTACGTAAGGTCGTATCACTGCCTTTTTATAATTGAAATTATAGCCCCCTCTTACACTTATATTTTCATAGCCTTCTACTTCTGTCTCATTACTATCATTTGCATATTGCAATCCTACGATGGATGCTTGTAAACCTACATAAAAACCTTTTTCAGAACGGTAGTGCACTCCAAAATTGGCGAGATGCTTCGGAATTCCAGGTAATGCGTTGCCATCAAAGGCACCGTTTGGGGTGGTAAAATTACGATATTTAAAATCTGAAAAGGTATAGGCGGCTGAGACTGTCCACGCTTTCGCGAAAGCGTATACACCTTCTACCTCAACGCCATTACGATTAGTTGTTCCTGCGTTTCTAAAAAACGTGCGATCTGGAAAAGCTTCTAATTCAAAAGGAACCAAATCATCTCGTGTATCGATACGGAAAACGGCTATTTGATAGCGAAACGCATTGGCAAAGTGCCCTTTAACGCCTACTTCATAACTCGTCGCTTTCTGTGCTTCCAACGCATCATTAAATCCTTGTGCATCACTCGGATTTGCAGAAAGCTCTGACAATGCGGGGGTCTCAAAACTTGTGGCAACATTGGTGTAAATACTATGCGCTTTCGCGTAAGCGTAACTCACTCCAATACTAGGGTTAAACGCATTTAAAGTGATGTTATCAGAATCGTCGCCATTATCTAGAAAGGCATCGTCTGCTGCGAGTTTATTGTAATCAAACCGAACCCCTCCTGTGATATACCATCGATCCATTTCCAAATGATCTGTGACATACACCCCAAGGTTGGTAAAGCGTTCTTTCTGATCAAATGTTTGATCACCTTGCTCACCTTCCAAGTTTCTGAAACGTTGTCTGTCGTCATTTTGATACCCAAAGTCATAACCTACGCTTAGGGTGTTTTTCCCTTTTGCATAGGTAATATTGGCACCTTGCCCCATATAATCTCTTCCTAGATCAACGACCCCTCCAAATTCAAAAGGCAACTTCCCATCAAACTGTCTATTATTATAGAACAAATATCCTTCTACAGTCGTGTGTTTATTTCTTTTCCAAGTGGTACTGAGGCCTACCTTAAACTGACGGATGGTTTCGCCGGTTTCAAAAAGGATATTACGATCTCTGGCTTGCCTTCGGTTTTCTTGCACCGCTTCTAGCGTAAGACCTCCTGCATCCTGTGCTTCTGGAGAGTCGCTATAATTAAGAAGCGCTCTGATCGTTAATTGATCACTAAGAGTAAAGGTTGCTTTAAAATTGGTGTTTACCTGTTTAAAGCCACTCTGATCTCGATATCCGTCGGAGGCAGCATAACTCCCATGAAAAATATAGGTGGCATTCTCGGCATTGATACCCCCAGTAGCTTGAAAGTTCTGAAAACCATAAGAACCGATACTTCCTTTCCAATGAGAAAAGGGCTGATCGATCTCATCGATGGTTTGAATATTAATGACTCCTCCCGAGGCATTTCCGTATAAACTGGAACTGGGTCCTTTTACGATTTCGATGCGATCTATAATGCCTAAATTCAGATTATCTAATTGTCCTTGTCCGTCTGGAGTGGTTTCTGGAATACCATCGACCATCAGTTTAATCCCGCGAATTCCAAACGCAGACCGGGCACCAAAACCTCGTATAGAAATACGCAGATCTTGCGCAAAGTTATTCGTGTTTTGTGCAAAAAGTCCTGGGGTTTGTTGCGTATACTCCTGTAATGAAAGCTGCTGTTTCGTCGCATCTTCTGGCGAAGCTTGAAACACAGATACCGCTGCCGGCAGCTTTTGGAGCGTACTCTGAATACGGGAAGACTGTATAAAAACAGTATCTATTTTTTGTGAGGGAATAGAAGTTGTTTGTCCATATCCCGTCTGAATAATAAGGAGTAAAAAACTAAAAGATAAAAAGAAACTCTTTTTCAAAGGATGTAATTTTTTTGAAAAGTACGCCCTTGTGGAGAGAACTCAAAATTAAAATTACAAATTAGTCGTATCTGGATATGACACAAGACCGCTTCGCTGTTAGACATAAGTCGTAAGACCTCATTGTTACTTATTTGAGAATTAGTAGCAACTACATATGTTTTTTAAATCCCTGAACCAAACTTCGAGACATCAGATTCCTCTTGGCACTATAACAAGTTCAGTAAACAGACGGATTCGTTCAATGAGTAGTGTTAAATTTATGACTTCGCGCTATTTTAAAACAGTGTTTTATGAATAAAAAACTACCTTTAACTACCTAACAACCGACCGCGACATGATTAAACTATTTAAAAGAATAAAAAAATGGGGGTATGCCCAATTGGCAAAAATAACACCCGGCAAAACAGCTGTTAAAGGCGCTTCTATTGCGGTACTGATTACTTCCATCATCTTGTTTTTAGTATTTGCCATATCAAACACCTTAAACGGAGGTGATCCCTGGTTATTTTTATTTTTTATGGCACTCACCGTAGTTATTGTACTCTTCGTGCATGTGTCCTTATGGGGGGTAAAAAAATTTAATAGTATTCCCAAAAAATACAAACGTGCTGTATTGATTGCGATTCCTTTATTTCTTTTTTCATTAGCTTTTGAGGGCATCTATATGATCGCAGCTGTTGTGATCACATCCTTATTGGGCGCTGCCATCGCGGTAATTTTAAAAGGAACCTTTAAAAAACTGACAACTCCTAAGAAAGTAATTACGATACTTGGCGTTCTCATAGGTGTAGGCGGATTGATAGGTGCCATCATAGGGTATCTACCTGTGGGGTTTGAGATGAAATCGACCATATATGCAGCTTCTCTAAACAAAGATCAAATACAAAACATAGCGGCCGCTTCTCCTGCTGAAACAGGAACGTATACGGTAAAAACCCTCACCTATGGTAGCGGAAAAGATCTTCACAGATCCGAATTTGCAGAGGGCATCACTATTAAAACGGATAGCGTAAATGGGGTTCCTTTCCTAGATAATTGGGAAGGCTTTAGTGGCTGGTACAGAGAGAAATTCTGGGGATTTGACGCTAAATCATTACCTGTAAATGGGTATGTATGGTATCCAGAAGGAGATGGCCCTTTCCCACTGGCACTTATCGTTCATGGAAATCACTCAATGCAAGATTTTTCAGATGTAGGATATGCATATTTAGGAGAATTACTCGCTTCCCGCGGAATCATTTTTGCCTCGGTAGATGAGAATTTTTTGAATTTTTCTTGGTCAGATATTCCTGATGGATTGGATGAAGAAAATGATGCTCGCGGATGGATGTTATTAGAACACTTACGTGCATGGCAATCATGGAACACCGATGAGAGCAATCCGTTTTACAAAAAAATAGATACTACAAAACTTGCTCTTCTAGGCCATTCTCGCGGTGGTGAAGCGGTAGCACACGCAGCGTTACTCAACAAAATGCCCTATTACTATGATGATGCGACCATCCCGTTAGACTTTAATTATGAAATCCAATCTATTGTCGCTATTGCCCCTGTAGATGGACAATATGAACCTGGGGATGCTAGGACAACCTTAAAAGACATTAATTACCTCGTACTACACGGAGCGCAAGATGGAGATGTAACGTCTTTTGCGGGCTCTAAACAATATGAGCGTATTACTTTTTCTGATAGCACCGATTATTTTAAGTCAGGAATTTACATTCAAGGTGCCAATCATGGGCAGTTTAATACCAGTTGGGGAGATAATGATACGGGTGGATTTATGCCTACAAAGCTTTTAAATAATACGCCCTTACTTTCGAAGGAAGATCAAGAAAAAATTGCTCAAGTGTATATCAGTGCTTTTCTAGAAACCACGCTGAAAGATAATACGGAATACAAACCCTTATTTACAGATGCCCGAAAAGGGAAAGATTGGCTTCCAGAAACCATCTATTTGAATCAATATGAAGATGCTAGTTTTGAAGTAGTAGCCAATTTTGATGAAGATTTTGATGTGAGCACAACGACTACAGAAAAAGGAGCTATTTCTTCAGAACATCTCTCTGTGTGGAGGGAACAAGAAATCAAACTTAAATGGGGCGAAAAAGGGAGCCGCGCTACCTATCTAGGATGGCATTATGAAGATATAGAAGAAGGCGATATCATTCCAGACACGATACCAAAAGGCATATACACGATTAAAATAGCAGATACCTTACGTACTATAGATAGTACCAGCGTCTTCACATTTGCGATGGCTGAATCTACCGAAAGCTCAAATCCAAAATCTAAAGGAAAATGGGTAGATGAAGTTGAAGACGAGAATGAAGTTGAAGACGAAGTTGAGAATGAAGTTGAGGGCGAAGACGAAGATGAGAACAAAAATGAAGATGAAAGCAAAGAAGACAAACCTAAAGAGCCTATTGACTTTTCCATAAAAATGACAGATGCTTCTGGGGAAACTGTATCTTTTCCGTTGAGTCAATTTTCAGCATTGCAACGCGAACTCAACGTACGGATTTGGAAGTCTCAGTTTATCACAAACGAAGATGAATCTGAAAACGTATTTCAGACGTTTTCGTATCCTTTAAGTGATCTTATAAAAGACAATCCTTCGTTTGACTTGTCTACGCTTCAGAGGATAGATTTTGTTTTTGACAAGAGCCCCAAAGGAGTTGTTATGATAGACAACATAGGGTTTATGAAATGGTAATCACAAGTCTATTGCTCATAAGTACGCTTTCGCGAAAGCGTATACGCCCTATAAGATATTCACGTACTGAATATTACACAAACCACACAACGATAGACAATAAAATACATCAATGACAGAAACTGCTTAGCACATGCTGGAAAATCCATTTTTTAGAGATGATACCATGAGTGTCTAAAACATTTTTAATCTTCACTACTTTTTTCTTCTCTTAGGCATAAGAAATAGCTATGCTGATATATGTTAGAATAATGTTAGGTTCTGTGGAAAAAAGCTACTTATCGCGTATATTTGCATATTATTTAGAATCATTATGATTAAAGTAACCACAGAAGCAAAAACAAGAATCGCTGGTCTTATGCAAGACGACGGGTATAATATCGCTACAGATTACGTAAGAGTAGGTGTGAAAAGTGGCGGATGCTCAGGCTTATCATACGATTTAAACTTTGATAAGGATAAGGCCGAAGATGACAAAGTTTTTGAAGATAACGACGTACGCTTGATTGTAGACAAGCGCAGTTTTTTATATCTCATTGGCACCACACTAGAATATAGTGGAGGACTCAATGGAAAAGGATTTGTATTTAACAACCCAAATGCACAGCGCACCTGTGGATGTGGAGAGAGTTTTTCATTATAATATAACCTAATGGGCCAACGGGAGAATGAAACAGTTTAGAAATAAACGCACCACCTTTTTATTCTCCTAAAGCCCTATGACGTCTATTATTTTAAAACACACACAGATTGATTAGAAATCAATCATAGTAAGAAAAAAATGGCATATACTGAAGACGATTTAAGAGAAGAATTAAAAACCAAAGAGTACGAATATGGTTTTTTTACAGATATAGCATCTGAAACATTTCCTATAGGACTCAACGAAGATATTGTTCGGGCTATTTCTAAGAAAAAAGAAGAGCCAGAATGGATGACGCAATGGAGGCTAGAGGCTTTCAAAGTTTGGAAGGAAATGGAAGAGCCAGAATGGGCAAATGTGCGTTATGAAAAGCCAGATTTTCAAGCTATCGCATACTATTCTGCTCCTGTAGACGTAGACCCTAACAAAACACTAGACGATGTAGATCCAGATTTACTAGCTATGTACAAAAAGCTTGGTATCTCTATAGATGAGCAAAAAAAGATGAACAATGTCGCTATGGATATTGTTGTCGATTCTGTTTCTGTCGCAACTACATTTAAGAAAACACTTTCTGAAAAAGGAATTATTTTTATGAGTATTTCTGAAGCTATCAAAGAGCATCCAGAACTCGTAAAAAAATACATAGGGACTATCGTTCCAACAAAAGACAATTTTTATGCTGCTTTAAATAGTGCGGTATTTAGTGATGGCTCTTTTTGTTACATCCCAAAAGGGGTGCGTTGTCCTATGGAATTATCAACCTATTTCAGAATCAATCAAGGTGGCACTGGACAGTTTGAAAGAACACTTCTTATTGCAGATGAAGGAAGTTATGTAAGTTACCTTGAAGGATGTACAGCACCTAGCCGTGATGAAAATCAATTACACGCCGCTGTTGTAGAGTTAATCGCTTTGGATGATGCAGAGATCAAATACTCAACGGTACAAAACTGGTATCCAGGAAATGCAGAAGGAAAAGGAGGCGTTTATAATTTTGTAACAAAGCGTGGGCTTTGTGAGAAAAATGCAAAAATCTCATGGACACAAGTAGAAACGGGAAGTGCTGTTACATGGAAGTATCCTAGCTGTATTCTTAAAGGAGACAACTCGGTAGGAGAATTTTATTCTATTGCGGTAACCAACAATTACCAACAAGCAGATACAGGAACCAAAATGATACACTTAGGTAAAAACACAAAGAGTACCATTATATCCAAAGGAATCTCTGCTGGACAATCTCAAAATTCATACCGTGGCCTTGTACGCATTAGTGCCAACGCAGATAATGCCCGTAATTTTTCACAATGTGATAGTTTATTAATGGGGAATGCCTGTGGCGCACATACGTTTCCATACATAGAAGCAAAAAACAAATCGGCTCAAATTGAGCATGAGGCGACTACGAGTAAAATTGGAGAAGATCAAATCTTTTATTGTAATCAACGTGGTATAGATACAGAAAAAGCAATCGCACTTATTGTCAATGGGTTTAGTAAAGAAGTGCTTAACAAACTTCCTATGGAGTTTGCGGTAGAAGCTCAAAAATTACTAGAAATCAGTTTAGAAGGAAGTGTTGGGTAATTAAAAAACCTATTTAAGAAGACTATGAAAAAGATCATCACAATCGTTGCTATTGCGCTAGCTGTAATTTCTTGTAAAGAGACTGTAGACAACAAACAAGTTCAGGAAGAAGTAAAAGTACCAGCAAAACCTGCTGTAGCGCTCTACACTTTTGATGGAGGTGCTGTGGGTGCAAACAACTTAAACCTATTTGCACAAGGAGATACCTACAAAGGAGAATCAAAACAATTAGTCGATGCCTTTTACGTGATTAAACACCCAAAAGGTGTTTTACTGTGGGATACAGGGCTTCCTGAAGGGCTTGTAGGACAAGATCCGTATACGACACCAGATGGTGCTTTTACGATTTCGCGTAAAGATTCTATCATCAATCAACTAGCTTCTATTGGTCTCAAAAAAGAAGATGTGGATTATATCGCATTCTCACATATTCATTTTGATCATACAGGGGCTGCAAATCATTTTGCCGCATCAAAATGGTTAGTTCAAAAACCTGAATATGCATTTGCTACTGGAGAAGAGATTAAAGAAAATGGATTTTATGCGCCAGACTCATTTAGTGCATTGATCAATGTAGTAGGGCTCGCTGGAGATCATGATGTTTTTGGAGATGGTAGTGTGGTTATTAAATCAATGCCAGGACATACACCAGGGCATCAAGTACTCTTTATAGATTTACCTGAGCATGGCCCTACCTTACTTTCTGGAGATATGTATCACTTCCAAGAAAATCGAGATGGAAAGGTAATTCCGGTATTTAATCATGACCTAGAACAAAGTAAAACAGCGATTGCTGATTTTGAAGCTTTCGCGAAAGCAAAAAACGCAACGGTATATATTCAACACGAACCAGCAGACTTTGCCAAAATGCCAGTCGCTCCTAAAGCCCTTAACTAAGAAATCCTATGAAAAAAATTGCCTTCCTATGTATTCTTACAGTAAGTATTATAAGCTGTAAAAATGAAACTAAAACAGAAGATGCTTCATCAGACACCAAAACCGTTGTAACTGATAAAGAAAGCGCACTTAAAACAATCGAAGGAGAATTTCTCTTTGTGGATGGCGCAGGTGTTCTTATGGGTAAAAATTTTATTTATGGTGTTTCCTTAAATGACGTAACAGAAGAGCTTATCAAACAAGCCGCATCAAAACAACGCGATAAGTTTGATATGGTTCCTGTAGTGATTAGAGGTGAAATTAACCCTAAACCACAAGGGACTGATAGCTGGGAGGAGATTGTCACCATTAAAGAAATTATCAAAGTGCTAGAACCTAAAGGAGAAGCACCGATTAAAATAGAAACAGGAAAATAAAACCTGAAACAAAAAGTAACAAAAAATACTATGTTAACAGTAAAAGACCTACACGCAGGGATAGAAGAAAAAGATATTCTAAAAGGAATTAATCTTGAGATTAAAGCGGGTGAAGTACACGCGATTATGGGGCCTAATGGTTCTGGGAAAAGCACACTAGCATCTGTTATTGCAGGGAAAGAAGAATATGAAGTAACGGATGGCGACATCCTACTTAATGACGCATCTATCCTAGAAATGGATCCTGAAGAGCGCGCTCATGAAGGTGTTTTTCTGTCTTTTCAATATCCCGTAGAGATTCCAGGTGTATCTGTAACAAACTTTATCAAAACAGCTATCAACCAAACGCGCAAGGCAAAGGGTCTAGAAGACATGCCAGCTAGTGATATGCTTAAAATGATACGCGAAAAATCAGAGCTTCTTGAAATAGACCGTAAGTTCTTATCAAGATCGCTTAACGTTGGATTCTCTGGAGGAGAAAAGAAGCGTAACGAAATATTCCAGATGGCTATGTTAGAGCCTAAGCTCGCGATTCTTGATGAAACCGATTCTGGTCTTGATATCGATGCATTACGCATCGTAGCCAATGGCGTTAATAAACTTAAAAGTCAAGACAATGCTGTATTAGTGATTACACACTACCAGCGCCTTTTGGATTATATCGTTCCTGACGTAGTACACGTGCTTATGAATGGTAAAATTGTAAAAACGGGAGGAAAAGAGCTAGCGCACGAATTGGAAGAGAAAGGATACGATTGGCTTAAAGAAGAACTTGTATAAGAATTAACGTTTCAAACTTGAAACCTGAAGCCTTACACTTGAAACAAAAAAAGAAATGAGTTTAAAAGATAGATTACTAAGTTCACACATTGTTTTTCAGGATAGTTTGCATCCAGACTCTCCGCTATACGATGTTCGTGGGAATGCGATGAAAACATTTGAAGCAGAAGGGTTCCCATCAAAAAAAGATGAAGCTTGGAAATACACTTCCCTCAACAGCATCTTAAAGGAGAACTACAGCATATTTCCTAGTAAAGACACTTCTATTGATTTTAAAGATGTAGAGCGTTTTTTCATCAATGATATAGATACTTATAATGTTGTTTTTGTAGACGGTGTTTTTAACTCACACCTTTCTTCGACAACACATGATGGGATTGATGTGTGCACGATGAATTCTGCACTTACAAAACCTAAGTACCAACAGATAATAGATGTATATTATAACAAAATCGCAAAAGAGGACAGTTTAACCTCTTTAAATACGGCTTTTGCAAAGGAAGGCGCTTACATCTACATTCCTAAAGGAAAAGTAGCAGATAAGCCTATCCAGATTATTCATTTTGCTACGGGAGCAAAAGAAGCAGCATTACTCCAGCCTCGTAATCTTATTATTGCAGAGGAGAACAGTGAAGTACAAATCATAGAGCGTCATCAAAGTCTCTCTGATACCCCTGTTTTTACAAATAGTGTGACAGAGATTTATGCTGGTAAACGAGCGATGATCGATTATTATAAAATTCAGAATGACAATCTAAATGCTTCGCTGGTAGATACTACAGAAATTGAGCAGCACAGAGAAAGTATCGCTTCTGTTCATACCTTTTCACTAGGTGGAAATATTACGCGTAACAACCTTAATTATTACCAAAAGGGAGAATACATGGATTCTATCTTAAAAGGGATTACCCTGATAGGTGGAAAACAGCATGTAGATCATAATACCCTTGTACACCATATAGAACCTAACTGCGAATCGCATCAAGATTACAAAGGGATTTTTGCAGACAAATCTACTGGTGTTTTTAATGGAAAGGTTGTCGTAGAAAAAGAAGCTCAAAAAACAAATGCGTATCAATCTAACAATAATATTTTGATAGATGATAAAGCATCCATTAACTCAAAACCTCAGTTAGAGATTTTTGCAGATGATGTACGCTGTTCTCATGGATGTACCATTGGGCAGCTAGATGAAAGCGCTTTATTTTACCTTAGATCTAGAGGAATCGCAGAAAAAGAAGCAAGAGCCTTACTCATGTATGCGTTTGCAAATACGGTATTATCTAGTGTGAAAATTCCACAATTAAAACAACGTATCACCAAACTTATCGCCAAGAAAATTGGCGTAAGTATTGGATTTGAAATATAAGGCACACCCACAAATCACATACTAAAATACCCGCCTTATGCGGGTATTTTAGTAAACCACTACCTCGGGGCAAGCCCACGGGCATTTTAAAGGAAAAACCATTTGATTTCGAGGCAAGCCTCGGAGCATTTAAATCTCGATTATCGAGTAAAAAAAAGGCATTGAAGATGACAGAAACTAAAGCGCATAACACATTTGATGTACAAAGCATCCGAAAAGATTTCCCGATTCTTTCTAGAAAAGTAAACGGACAACCTTTGGTTTATTTTGATAACGCAGCGACTTCGCAAACGCCACAACTAGTTATTGATGCGATTGTAGATTACTATTCTAATTACAACGCAAATATTCATAGAGGAGTACATGCGCTTTCTCAAGAAGCGACAGATGCTTATGAGCAGGCACGTGGTAAAATTCAAAAGCATTTTAATGCTGAAAAATCCCATGAGATTATTCTTACAGCAGGTACAACGCACGCTATAAATCTGATTGCAAATGGATATAGTCAACTTCTACAAAAAGGGGATGAAGTGTTAGTTTCGGCCTTAGAGCATCACAGTAATATTGTGCCTTGGCAAATGCTTTGTGAACGCACCGACGCTGTCTTAAAAGTGATTCCCATGACACCACGTGGGGAGCTGGATATGGACGCTTTCGCGAAAGCGGTCTCCACCAACCTCAAACTGGTATTTGTAAATCACGTATCCAACGCATTAGGTACTGTAAACCCCATCGAACACATTATTGCTGAAGCTCATAACGTTGGCGCTGCAGTGGTTATAGACGGCGCACAGGCAACACCGCATATCAAACCGGATGTGCAAGCCCTTAATGCTGATTTTTATGTGGCCAGCGCGCATAAAATTTGTGGCCCAACTGGGGTGGGAATCTTATATGGCAAAGAAGCTTTACTAGAAAAACTACCACCGTATCAAGGAGGAGGCGAAATGATAGATCAAGTAACCTTTGAAAAAACTACGTATGCAGGCTTACCTCATAAATTTGAAGCCGGAACACCCAACATTTGTGGGGTGATTGCCACGGGCGTAGGCTTAGATTATATGAATGCGATTGGTTTTGATGTGATTGCACGTTATGAAGAAGAATTACTTCAATATGCCACCCAAAAATTACTTCAAATTGAAGGCTTAAAAATTTATGGAGAATCTGAAAAGAAAACAGCCGTTATTTCATTTAATGTAGGGAATATTCATCCGTATGACATCGGTACAATTTTAGACAAGCTAGGCATTGCCGTACGCACAGGGCATCATTGTGCACAACCGATCATGGATTATTTTAAAATCCCAGGAACTGTTAGAGCTTCCTTTGCATTTTATAATACAAAAGAAGAGATAGATACGTTTGTAAAAGGGGTTGAACGTGCCGTGATGATGCTTTCCTAAAACAGATAGTTGATGATCCAAATTTCTGATGTGCTCGTTTTAGACCCTATTTCTTTAAAAGATCAGCCAGCACTTTTTGAATTAATGCAACGTATTTACCCACCTGCATATGCGCATTTTTGGGAAGATCAGGGAAATTGGTATCTCAACAAGATGTATAGCCTAGAAAATCTCGCAAAAGATCTTCAAGAAAAGGGATCGTATTATTACTTTGTACGCTCCTGCCTACCAGCGAGGGAGGTTCGCGAAAGCAGCAATACCTCCAAATATAAAACCATAGGTATCTTTAAAGTGATAGAGAATTGTGCCTATCCTGAGCAACCCAATAGGCTTGGTTTCAAAACACACCGTATCTATTTAGATGCTGCCGTGCATGGGAAAGGAATTGGTAAACAACTAATGATGTATGCCGAAGAACGTGCAAAAGAAACAAAACATACACTTCTTTGGTTAGATGCCATGGATCAGCATCCGCAAGCCATGACTTTTTATAAAAACCTAGGGTATTCAAAAGGAGGTGTGCAGCATCTTGATTTTGCATTATTACATGACCTATACCGCCCTATGTGGTATCTATACAAACATCTATAAATTCTATACCGCCAACGTGACAGTTGGCTATTTGGGCACTATCTTTGTCATAAATTACAAACCATGGTAATACGGTTTTATATTTTAGTAATTTCTTTAAGTTTGACATACTCTTGTAAGACAACGCAAGAAGAGGTCTCACAAAATGAGCCTGCTATTTTTGCAGGAACTTTTATTGTGAATACATTGTATGACCAACCCATAGAAGGAACCGATCTTAATTTAAAGATCAACGATCGCACCTCAGAAATTTCGGGATTATCAGGATGTAATACATACAGTGCTGCCTTTACAAAGGCTAACCGAACGATTACATTCGCTCCCGTAATGGCTACAAAGAGATATTGTGATGAGGTGACAATGAAAAAAGAAAATCAGTTTTTAACTATTTTTGTAAGTCCAAAGGAGTTTCGTATAACAAAAGATACACTTATACTGTCAGAAGGAGGTAAAGACGTTTTAAAAGCAACCCGCTTTATATTTTAATTATGGCAACAATACAAGAAATACAAGAAGAGATTATTGACGAGTTTTCTATGTTTGACGACTGGATGCAACGTTATGAATATATGATTGACCTTGGGAAATCATTACCGCTTATTGACGAGCAATATAAAACAGACGAGTATATTATTAAAGGATGCCAGAGTAAAGTATGGGTTCATGCCGATATGGAAAATGAAAAAATTCATTTTACTGCTGATAGTGATGCGATTATTACCAAAGGAATCATTGCCATTCTGATCAGAGCTTTTTCTGGACAATCTCCTCAACATATCATAGATGCGAATACGGCCTTTATAGATGAGATTGGACTTAAAGAACATTTATCTCCTACCAGAGCAAATGGCCTTGTAAGTATGATCAAGCAGATAAAATTATATGCTGTAGCCTATCAAACACAATTGAATTAACCGAAGTTGATACTGGGATGAAATTCCCATTTTAAAATAATAATTATAAGATTCTCGTCTTCACGGGAATGAAAAAAAGTCGATTGTGGGTGAGATCCCCGCCTTCGCGAGAAATAAATATGAGCGATACACCAGAGACTATCAACACAGAAGAGTTAGGCGAAAAAATAGTTCGTGTGATTAAAACCATATTCGATCCAGAAATTCCAGTAGACATCTACGAACTTGGATTGATATATGACGTATTTGTGAATGAGGATTATGAAACAAAAGTTTTAATGACCTTAACGACTCCTAACTGTCCCGTAGCAGAAACCCTACCGTTAGAAGTAGAAGAAAAAATAAAATCAATTAAAGGTGTTAAAGATTGTGAAGTCGAAATCACCTTTGA
>CAYGQJ010000115.1:0-13657 GCA_964351845.1 uncultured Flavobacteriaceae bacterium
AAGTAGGAGCGAGGTGCTTCGAGGTTTTTTTATCCTAAACCTTCTTTGATTTTTTTTTCTTCCTAAAAGCTTCTTTAAAAAATGTAATGGAATACTCTTTTTGCTGCTAAGGCAGAGGCGTGGAGGCAAAATGTGTATGGAATGGGGTTATAGTTTAACCCAGCCTTCTTTTACGGCATGTAATGCTAACCCTACACGATTTTTGACTTTTAGTTTCTCAAAAACTGCATTTCTATAACCATCTATTGTTTTTGGACTTAAAAACATCTTATCTGCAATTTCATAATACGTCATTTCGCTACACGCATGTCTTATAAACTCTCGTTCACGTTCTTTAAGTTCATGAAAACGCAAAGCACCTTCAAATTCTGAAACACCATTTTGAAAAGAATATACCAATTTACCTGTAATAAAATCTGTATAATAAAATCCTTTACCCATAATAGAAATAAGTGCTTCTTGCAGTTCTTCAGGTTCTACATCTTTACTTAAATATCCTTTTACACCTAATTTGAGCATTTTGACAATAGTCTCTTCTTTTCCAACCATACTTACAATCAAAATCTTAATATCTGGAAATTCTTTATGAAGCCAGAGTACTGTTTCAAAACCATTCATATCAGGCATATTAACATCTAGTAGGATGATATCTGGTTCATTATCTTTATGTAAAACGCTCTGTAATTCTTTACCATTAGAAGCTTCAAATAGGATAGAACAGTTTATAGATAGGGTTTTAATAAGACTTGTTAATCCTTTCCTAAAAAGCGTATGATCATCAACTAAGCCAATAGTTATGGTGTCATCAAAAGACATATATTACTTTTGTATTTCAATGGTCACTGTTGTTCCTTTATCTTGGTTACTTTGTATAGTGAAGTTGGCGCTTATGATTGCAGCTCTATTTTGTAAATTACTCAAACCGTTTCCCCTAACGCGTAATTTTTCGACTACATTGAACCCCAGACCATTATCATGAAACACTAATGTAAGCAAATTTTCCAAAAAATAAATTTTTATTAAGACTTCATTAGCATTACTGTGTTTTATAATATTATTTAATATCTCTTGAGACATCCTATATAAGATGATTTTTTTACTTTTTGACAGAGAAAATTCAGCGCCTTCTATTTTAAGATGAATTTTAAACAATTTTAATTTATCTAATCTGTTTACTTCTTCTTGTAAAGCTGTTAACAATCCTATTTCATTAAGACGATTTCCATTTAAGCCTAATGATAATTGTTTAATACCTTTTATAAGTTGTACGGTAAGTTCTTTTGTTTCTTTAATCGTTCTTGAAGCTTCAATTGGAGTATTATGAGGTATCACATTTAAATGAATTTTTATAAGACTTGCTAATTGTCCTAAATTATCGTGTAATTCATATGAAATATTCTGTAAGGTTTGTTCTTTAATTTCAAGTTGTGTTTGTAATAATATTTCGGCAAAGTCTGATGCTAGTTTTTCTTTTTCTAATTGATGTTGATGTCTTTTTTTTTGATATACTAGTAAAATAGCAATGAAAAATATGGCCAATAGCGTAAACAATAGAGACCCAATGACAATTGGAAAGATTAATTGAGAATCTAATTGATCATTCATTGTTTTTGATTTCTAAATAATTACGATTTTCAACATACATACCGAAGCTAATAAATAAATACATAATTATATTGAATGTTGCATGAATTGGTATCAATGAGCTAAATGAACTATTAGGGTTTGTGATATATTCCCATAAAGGAAATATAAAGACAGTACTGCAATTATAAAGAAAGAACCCAATAAGATAGTAGGGAAGTGAAGGATGGTTTTTAAGAAACACAAAGTTATCCTGATAGGATTCATAAATCAGAAGAAGTGTCCACATGGTGAAAGTTAGGTTATTAATACTCAACCATTGAGTTAAAAATTTTGTAGAAATACCATATTTCCAAAGCGAAAAACTACCAATGACAGTACAAATCAATAAAGAAACTATAAAAAGTATATTAGAAATATTTCTTTTATAGCGACCTCGGAAAAAGACACTTAAAATGAATAATTCTATAATTACATGAAAATTGTATAATATATTTTTAGAGAAAGGGATATCTATTTTTTTTACTCCAATTTGTATGAAAAAAGATATTGAAACTAATGCAACAATCCATCTGGTCTTTTTCTCTAATCTAAAGAAAAAAACTATTCCTATTATTGTCGGTAGGAGTGGACTCCAGATGGATATGTTACTTATAAGTTCTTGGATTGTTAAATATAAACAATCTTAAGATTAAGGTATTAATCTTGGTTATACTATAATTTGATTATTTTACAGTAGGTAGTGTTTATTTCCTGAATTCTTCTCTAATCTCATTTTTATGTTCAAGGTATTCTAAATGATTTAATAGTTTAAATCCACCAATTTCATCATTATCATCCTGTACTCTATCTTGAGTTTTTACAAGAAGTTTTAATAAACTTGGAGGATATTCTGTAACAGGCTTGTCTATATCTACTATTTTTAAATCTAAAGACTCACTATTAATATCTTTGCAACCAGTAACAAGTATCGTATAACTTCCAGGCGGATACATTTTTTTTTCTTCTTCGCTTAATTTTCTTTCTAGTTCCTCAGGGTTTGGATGAGCTCCTAATAAAACCACCATGTAATTAGTGTCTTCATTTTCAAAAAACCTATCAATGGTACCTTTATCAAAAATAAATGCATTTACATTTCTAGTTATAAATTCATCCATATCGTCTTCCAATCCATCAGGAGTATTAGGTTTAGCTGTCCTTTTTAAAAAAGAATTTAATAATAATTGCCTCTTGATCATTGTGTTGGCATCATTAATTGAGATTAAGATCCCTTCACCAATTTTTTTTCCCATAATATAAATATTTAATGATTAATAATGCCCAAATCTAGCTTTAAAAAATATTATAAATCATTGTCAAATAGACATATAGGGTAAATCTTTAAATATATAGGATAAACCTCTTTTTAAGTTTCCATGGTTTTCCTTTTGACTGGTATATTAATTATTAGAGAGTTTTGTGAAGTACTTATTTAGGTGCTAAAAGAATATTAATTAAAACTATTAAATCATGAAAGAATTAACATTTGAAACTGTCAATCAAGAAATTGAAAGTTTAAATTTAAATCAATTAGAAGCAGATTTAAACAAAGAAGCATTGGATATAACCTCCAAGATATGCCAAATATGGAATAAAATAGGAAGCATCGTTAGATTAATAGCTAATATTCCTCTAATTCCAAAAAAGTGGAGAGATGCATTGAAGCTACTTATTAGCACCCTCGATTCTTTATGTGCATAATATATTTTAATCAAATCTAAATTTTTATAAGATGGAAAAACTAATATTTCATAAAATAGGTGGGGATAACAATAAAATAAATGAATCTGAAATTACAAGAGAAAACTGGATTGAATCAGAAAATGGGCTTACTCCCGAATCGATTTGTGGAATTGATGAGCGTCAAAAAGTAGTTTCAACAAATCAATTACCATATATAGCTATATGTAAATTATATATGAAAGCTCCTAATGGTAGAACCTATGTCGGTTCAGGTTGGCTAGTTTCTGGAGATAAATTATATACTGCTGGGCATTGTGTTTTTAGTCATAGCACAGGAGGTTGGAAGGAAAGCATAATTGTTATACCTGCTAAATCTGGATTATCAGAACCTTATGGACGCTATGAAGCTGTAAGCATTGCTGCTACTAAAGGTTGGATAGATGATAAATCTACTCGCTACGATATGGGAGCTATTAAACTTAATAAACCTGTAACATTTAATCAATTTATATCTCCATCAATAGAAGATTCAAATTATGGAGAGATATGTGGATATCCTGCAGATAGAGACAATGGGCTTTTTCAATATAGAATGACAGATAATCTGATTAAGAACTCCGGAAGATTTTACTATAGTGCTGACACCTTTGGTGGTCAAAGTGGGGGAGCATTATTAAAAAATAGAGCTGTAGCTATCGGAATTCATAATTATGGAGGATGTCCTAATAAGTCTTCTGATTTATATGAAGGTTTTATCAATGAAGTAGCTAATTGGTAGGGTATTATGAAATGATTTAAAAATGCTCAAATGTTTTATAAAACATTTGAGCATTTTTAGTTCTAGGCAAAAGTGAAGAATATGGATTAGGATTAAAAGTGATTTTGATAACATAAAGGATTTTCTAATCAATAAAATTTTTCAAAAGTAATAGAAGATTTAAATAGAAATCTATTTTTTTTAAACGGCCTCAGAAAACTTTGGTTAAAACAATAGGCGAATGAGCGTACATATTTTAGAGATCTAGCAATACATATTCTTAATGTTCGCAAGGTTTAAATCTAGTTCAAAGTATTTTTAGGAGTTTCAATGCTTTCTAAAATATAGCGATTGAGCCGTACATTGTTTCCAAAGTTTTGTGCAGCCTTGATTTTTTTGTTTCTTTTTGTATCAAGACAAAAAGATAATAAATAAAGATAAATAGTTGTGATTTTCAAATCGAGTTCTAAACACTATTAATAGTACAAATCAAAAAAAAGTTGAATTATAGCACAATTAGAACAAGGGCTTAGAAATTTACTCGTAGAGAAATTTTAAGTTGTTTTGACTAGCTTACGAGAATGCGTAGAAAAAATATCGCAGGATGTTTCTATTGTAAGGATATTCATATATAAAACGACCATAAAGCAATTTTACATAATGACTGATTATGACTATATATAAAATGTATCATAATGTTCTGCGTTATGTCACTTTGCTTTGGAAAAAGCTTTTTACCAAAGCAAAAATTCTTTGATTTTTTTCTTTCTAAAAGTTTCTTTAAAAATGTAATGGAATACGCTTTGCCTGAAACGACGATAGGAGTGAAGTGGGAATGTGTATGGAATGGGAATACTTACTATAAGTATCAAATTATCAATAAATTATGTGTGTAGATACTAATTATTTTTTACATTTATAAGGTATACTTAAAATTAATCTTATCTGTAAGTTGAAAACACTATATAATTTAACTAAATCCAACTATAAATGTTTGGTAGAAAGAAAAAAAACTGATACGGGAAAAGAAAGAATGTATGCGTTGTGATGGTACTGGTTATTTGAAGAGAGATTTCAGGAAAATGAACATACCTGCACACCGAAATGATGAAAGAGCTACTGAGTGTTATGATTGCCACGGTCATGGCTATGTTTTTTTTGAGTATAGGGCGTATAATTGAAACAATTTTACAAAATTACTTAGAAGTGAAGTGAAATAGTGGGCACAAATATTATCTCAAAATTTAAGTAACTATTAGTTTCATAAGTTATTGATAGGAATTCAATTTCTATATTTATTTAATAATAGTAAAAGCTAAAGAAAATTATTATTTATAAAAAATTATGAATATTTCAGAAAATATTTTAGGTATTATTTTAGGTGGAATGTTAGGTATTTTATCAACTATATTAGTCATATTAACTACATATTATATAGAAAGAAAAAAAAAGACCGATGAAAATCTCAAAAATATTAAATCATTAATATTTAAACGCATACAATCCGATGATGTCATAAACCTAATTAAAAGATATAGAAGAAAAAGAAGATTTAGATTTTGGAAAAAGAAAAGATTAATTGATTTAAGTTACACTAAATTAGGAAATTTAGATTTTAGATATGCCGATTTAAAACTTACTATGTTTTACTCTTCAACTTTCGATAAATCTGATCTGTATGGAACAACTTTATCTTTGTCAGATTTTTCTAAAGCTTCAATGAAAAAGGTAGATTTGTCTGGTTGTAATGCTAATAAATCAATATTTTATAGGACAATTCTAGATGACACAAAGATTATCTCTGCAGATATGTCTAATTCTAATTTTCACAAAGCTAGCTTCAAAAATTCAAATCTTAAAAACTCAAATTTTACAGGCTCTAATCTTGATTCTGTTGATTTTACAGGGGCAAATCTTGATTCTGTTGATTTTACAAAAGCTAACTTAAAAGGAGCTATTATATCAGAATATCAATTGAAACAAGTAAAATCGTTGACTGATTGTATAATGAATAATATCTAAAATGAAGAAATTATATAAGCTAAGATCTACTATTGAACGTGTTAATGATAATGAAGAAATCTTTATAGATCCGAAAAAAGAAGATGTAATTGAAGAATCAAAATCTTGTTTAGTTTGCCTGATACCATATTGCTCTAATGCCTGTCCGTTAAGCAGTGATATTGATATGTGGATTGAATTAATTCAAAAAAAAAGATTCAAAGATGCATTTGATATTTTACAAAAAACTAATCCTTTTCCTGAATTTACAGGAAGACTCTGTCACTCTCCCTGTGAACCTGCTTGCGTAAATGCTATTGACGATTATCCAACTAGTATAAAAGAATTAGAGAAGTTTTTAGCTGATATGGCTTTAAAAAATAAATGGATTATTCCATTACCGCCTAAAAATAGAACAAAATATAATATTGCTATTATTGGTTCAGGTCCTGCAGGACTAAGTGCTGCAAACTCCCTCAATAAAATGGGACATAATGTTTCAGTATTTGAACGTGAAAAGAGATTAGGAGGTATGCTAAGGTATATAATTCCTGAGTTTAGATTACCGAAAAATCTAATTGATTTTCGGATAAATATTTTAAGAAAAGAAGGAGTTCAATTTGTAACTGAAAAAAATATTGGAATAGATATTAAAGCTAAAGAACTTTTGAATAATAATGACGCATTACTATTAAGTACAGGAGCAACTATCAATAGAAAATTACGAATCCCAGGATCAGACCTAAAAGGAATTACCAGTGTTTCAGACTTTCTGCAAAGTTACAATAAAAACAAATTAGGATTAGAATTGAGAAATGAGGATAAAAAGTTATTGGATTTAGAAGGGAAAAATATAGTTGTGATTTCTAGCAAAGTTGCAGGTTGGATAGGAGCATTAACTAGATTAAAACCAAAAAAGATTACTGTAATAAATATTAACCCTATAAAGAAAAAAATCAATTATTTTAAAAACCCTATATGGTCATATCCATTTGATAACATGGCAGATAGTCCTTTTTACAAGGAAGGTAACATAGAACTTTATTTTAGTACTTCAGCAAAAGAATTCTATGGGAATAAAGGTAGTTTATCTGGTTTAAAAACTGTTGAAGTTAGATGGGAAAATATAATAAATGAACGACCAACTCTTGTAGAAATGCCATGTTCTGAAAAAGATTTCCCATGCGATTTAGCAATTATTTCTCTTGGATTAATCGGTAGTGAACGTATAATTGTAAACGAACTTGGAATAGACTTAAATTACAGAATGAATATAAGTACAAATGGGAATTTCCAGACTTCAATTAAAAATGTATTTGCTTGTGGCGATGGAAGAAGTGGACAATCAGAAGTTTCAATAGCTATTAGTGATGGAATTAAAGCAGCACAAGAAATTAATGATTTTCTCATAAATATATGATTTGATATTATGTAAAACTCTCCATGCTGTATGAAATTACTTAAATTAAGTATTGTGATTAATAGTAGAAAAGATTTTAAAAACCAAAAGCAAATTATAATTATAGAAAATATAAAATTACTTAAACTTTCCACTACTATAATTAACTCGTTTCTTAAAATCCAATACTTCATCCTTTAATTTCTTATTAGCATTTTCAATCAATTCATTTTGCATTTTCATAATCCTTAATAGGTCATGAATAGCATTTAAGTTTTCTAATTGTGTATAAACAATCTGTTCTAAATCTGCTTTTGTATATCTAGGAGTTGGCATTGTTCTTGTTTTAGGATTAATTATTCCGATTATCAGAACAAATATACATAATTACGGATAAAATATAAATCATAAGTTTATAAAATCGGAATAAATTATCTTATTACGTAAATTTATGTTCTTAAAATCAGACAATAATGACCGAATTAGGTTTATTCCTATCAAGAAAATCAGTTAATCGTTCCGATGTTTCCAGAAAAACGGGAATTAGTAAAACGAGACTTAGTGAACTTGCAAACAATGAACGCACTAAGCTTAGAGCTGACGAGTTGTATCTAATCGCTTTAGCTATAGATGTAGAACCTTGTGAGGTTTTAAAGGAGGTTTGTAAGCAAGTCCGATTAATTAAAGAAGAAAATTAGCTATGAGTATTCCTAAATTTGATGAGCTATTTGGATTAACTATTGACGCAATTAAGTTTTCTGGAGGAACAGCTTCGATTTATACTATTGAAGAATATGTGGCCGATGCACTCGAACTTACTAATAAAGAAAAAAATCGAATTCATAGTATACGAGAAGGTAAAAGAACAGAATTAGGTTATAGGCTAGCTTGGGCTAGAAATTATTTGAAAAATGCAAATATTCTTGAAAATTCGGAAAGAACAATTTGGAGATTGACAGACGAAAATATAAATTCTAGTAATATTAACAAAGAGGAGATAAAAAAAGCAGCTACTGAAGACCAAATTAAGCAAGAGGTTAGGCTAAATGACATTGACACAGATATTTACAATGATGAAATTGAAGATGAAAAAGTAGATTTAAATATTGCAATCCAAGAACCTTTTGATCCTAAAAAGGTTGATATAACTTCAAAAACAATGATTCTTGATGCTATTCTTAAACGGTTAAGAAATGGTGAAATAAATCTGAATACAGACTTTCAACGAAAAGGAGGACTCTGGGATAATACGAAGCAAAGTAGATTAATTGAATCAATATTAATACGTTTCCCTCTACCTGCATTCTATTTTGATGCATCTAATGATAACGAATGGTTGGTTGTGGATGGCTTACAAAGACTAAGCTCTTTTAATAATTTTGTTTTGAAGAAGAGTTTAACCCTTCAAAACATGGAATTCTTACATCAATTTAATGGGTTGAAGTTTGACGATCTACCTCGAGATTTGCAAAGAAGAATAGAGGAATTCGATATTACAGTTTATACAATAAACCCAGGAACTCCGGATAAGGTAAAGTATAACGTTTTTAAGAGGATAAATACTGGAGGACTGGTGCTTTCTTCTCAAGAAATAAGACATGCACTGAATCAAGGCGTAGCTTCTGATTTTATTAAAGAACTTGCTGAATTAAAAGAGTTCAAAATTGCAACTACATATTCTATAAGCCCAGATAGGATGATGGATAAAGATTTTGCGAATAGATTCCTCTCTTTTTACATTAACCCGATTGAAACTTATCGTCCAAGTTTAGATTCATTCATGAATGAATCGCTTGGTAAGCTTCAAACATTTACACGTCAGGAGTTAGATGAAATAAAAAAAGCCTTTGCTAAGGCGATGAAATATTCAGCTAAACTATTTGATATTCATGCATTTAGAAAAAGACATTCATTAAAGGAAAGAAGAAAGCCTATTAATAAAGCTTTATTTGAAGTTTGGTCAGTTTCATTGGCTAAGTTATCAATTGAAGACTTGGAACGTTTGAAAAATAATTCGAACTTTCTTGAAAATGAATTAATGAAATTAATGAACGAAAATCAAGATTTTTATAAATCGATAAGTGCTAGTACGGATGGTGCAACTCAAGTAAAGACTAGGTTTAAAGAAATTACAAATTTGATTAAACGAACATTAGGTTATGATTAAAAATATTGAAATAGAGAATTTTAAGGTTATAAGAAATGCTAACATTGAGTGCGCTAACTTAACTGTTTTTACAGGTGTGAATGGTATGGGGAAATCATCGGTTATTCAATCTTTAATACTATTAAGACAATCGTTTCTTAATTCAATGATTAAAGAAAAAGGATTATCACTGAAAGGAGAAATTCTCGATATTGGAATTGGTAAAGATGTTCTTTTTCAGTATGCAGAAAAAGAGGAAATTAATTTAAGTGTCACGGATGACTTTTATGGAAAATACGAATGGCGCTTCGGTTATGAAACAGATTCCGATATGTTACCATTTTCTAACTCTCACAAACATCCTCTTGCTGATTTAGAAGAAATTAGTTTGTTTAACAATCAGTTCCAGTACATACAAGCAGAACACTGGATTCCAACAAAAACATTTGATAGATCAGATTTTGAAGTCGTCCAGAAAAGAAGTTTAGGCTACCGTGGGGAATATGCACCTCATTATCTTGCCGTTCATGGGCGTGAGAAAATAGATCATACTATGTTCCATATTGATGGTTCTTCTAATATTTTACTACATCAATCACAAGCTTGGTTAGGAGAGATTAGTCCAGGTACGAAAATCAACGCCCAAGATATTCCCAATTTAGATGCAATAAAATTAACGTATCAGTTTGAAACTGATCTTGGTTACACTGATGAGTTTAAGCACTTTAATGTTGGTTTTGGAATTACATATTCTTTACCCGTAATCGTTGCACTTTTATCTGCGAAAAGTGGCGATTTGGTTATTATAGAAAATCCTGAATCCCATCTTCATCCAAGAGGGCAAGCAGCGATGGGCAAATTGATTTCTTTGGCTGCGCAGAGGGGGGTTCAAGTAATAGTAGAGACTCATAGCGACCACATTCTTAATGCATGTAGAGTAGCCATAAAAAAGGAGGAATTGGATAAAAATAATTTTAAGATATATTATTTTGAAAGGAATGAAGGTCTAGAATCCCATTCTTCAAAAATTACAGAAATTCTTATCGATAAGAAAGGAGAATTAAGCTCTTACCCAAAGGGTTTTATGGATGAATGGGGAGTTCAATTAAATCACTTGATTTAAAAAATGGATCTAGTTTTTAATGAAATATCATTAACACCTGCGCAAAAGAATATTCATGACGCGAACGTCTTAATGGATAATTTTCTTGATACATTAAAGAAAGCTAAAGAATACGGGTTTGAAAATATTCGAGTTCCTGAGGAATTTTATCAATCAGTTTTATGTCCAAATTATTGCATTTCCGATTGGCTCTCTAGTAGCTCAGTTAGGTCTACTTCTAAAATATACCTAATGTCAATCTGCAAATCTCCTTTCATTAAAGACGACCAAGACCAAATCGAGGAGGAATATATATTAAGGTCTTTTTTCTTTGAAAATATGGCTTACTCTAGAACAGAAGTAGAAGGGCTTGCAATCGCATTTGTAGCTAACACTCTGACTGTAAGTCTTAAGACACATGACACGTGGTTTCCCAACAATTTAAATATAGAAGAAGATAATGGTATTACTCATAATGTATTAAATGTTTCCGACTGTAGTACGGTTAGTTATCTTGACGATTGGATAGAAAGTAGGCTTGGGCCAATTTTAAAACCAACTAAATTACCTCCTTCTAATAAATCAATTTCTCTAAGAGAAGATCATGGAAAAGATAAACTCAAAGCTCTTTCGGATAAGTTGATAAATTGCGAATATGTAATTGGTATAATAAACTCTTTGCCGTTCAATCCAACAGAAAGAAAATTTATTCGAAAAATACGTGAAAATGGACTTATTGAAATTGTTCTTACAGATACAGATCAAGGATTTGGTTTGCTAGTAAAAACTACTGGAACATCTTTGACCCAAACTGAAAAAATTGCTAAAATAATAGGAGAAAAGTATTCATGATTATGTGAAATAGGGCGGAACGTATAGAAAAAGTCTGGCAAACCTTTTTAGTGAACGAGCCAGCTGGCGTGTAGGTTTTCACCCAGATGAAGCATTGGCAAAACGGCCTCAGAAAACTTTGGTTAAAACAATAGGCGAATGAGCGTACATATTTTAGAGATCTAGCAATACATATTATTGATATTCAAAAGGTTTAAGGCTAGTTCAAAGCAATCTTAACGAGTTCTAATGCTTTCTAAAATATAGCGAATGAGCCGTACATTGTTTCCAAAGGTTTCTTCAGCCTTGATTTTTTTGTTTCTTTTTTTATCAAGAAAAAAAGAATAAATTTCATTCTATAAAACCTAAAATATAGTTAGAGTCATGAACATGAGATATTCTTGTTCTGGTAATTTACGAATAGAGCCCAAACCTAGTGCAGTAGGAGAGTGTCAAATATGCGGAAATCAAGTAAAAGCATATTGTGGTAAAATTAATATATGGCATTGGCGACATAAAAAATTACCCGATTGCGATAGTTTTTATGAACCAATGTCTGAATGGCATAAAAACTGGCAAAATGAGTTTCCTGAAGATTGGCGTGAAGTCGTTTTGGTAAGAAATAACGAAAAGCATTTTGCTGATATTTTTACTACAAAGGGATTAACAATTGAGTTTCAACATTCTTCAATTTCTCCCGACAAGATAATAGAACGTGAATTATTTTATAATAACATGATCTGGGTTATAGATGCTATTAATTTTAAAAAAAATATTAAAATCACAGATCTATATGATGAACATATTACTAAACTTAAACAAAAGTTTAGTAAGAAACTCTTGATAAAGAATATCTCCGAACAAATAGATTCTGAAATAAGTTCTATAGAGCGAGAACTTCTAACTTTAAATGGGCAAATAATCCGTTGGCCTAGGATAGTGAAAAGTAAAAAAGAATCCTTAATTAATCATATAAAAATTCTTGAGAATTTAGATGAATACTTATTGTGTGAAGCTTTTCCTGTTTGGTTAAAAAATGGAAGAATACTTTATGCATATGGAGAAATTTTAAAGATGAATGAAGTAGAGATAAGACAACAAATACTTGATTTACAACTTCAAGGTAATAGTATAGTTGAACAACTAAAAATTCCAGATACTGAAGTAGATCAAGAAAATATTCATAAAAATAAATCTCTCCAAGAAATTTACAAAACCGTGAAATCCTATTTCTTAGAAGGTCTTCCTGATCTAATTGAAAAGGAGGAATCTGAAATACAAAAATTTGAGTTTGATTTACCAAAAATAAATGAAGAGATTATTTCAAATAATTTGGCTGTTGAACAGATTAAGAAAAATAAAGTAAGTAGGATATCCAATTTATTAGCAGAAAAGAACTTAGAGTATAAAAAAGAAATGCAGAAAATTAAAGAGGAGTATGATAATATTTTTTCATATGAATGGAAGCATGAACGAAGGTCTTGGAAATCTGCTTCAAAGCCGATATTCTTAGATTTTAATGATGAATATTTGTTCGAAATAAAGTCGTCCAATATTCTTAAAAGAATATCTAAAACTGATTTTGTAATTCATTTTTCACGTAATATTAATAGTTACAATTAAAAAAGGTTAAATAGTAACGAGAATAGAACAAGGGCTTAGAAATTTACTCATAGAGAAATTTTAAGCTGTTGTGACTAACTTACGAGAATGCCGTAGAAAAAAATCTTGCAGGGTTTTCCTCAAATACACGAATTTTAAATAAACCTAAAAGGTTAGCTTTTTTATGGCGGTGGCTATGCGGTTGGAAATTGTGTTTAGAAATAAACGCCAGAAGCGTTTAATTTATAAAAAACAATCGAGCGCATAGGCAGCGGCAATTTTACATAACGGCTAATTATAGATACAAATGCATTAACGTAGCGAAGCGTTCCTATTAATAAGTTTATAGACCCAAGTACTAAGGTTTCTTATGAAAACGAATGCATCTGGGATATTTTACATAATATGCAATTATAGCTATCAAATAGCGAAAACCCTATATAATTCTAAAATGAGATATTTGTACTATAATTTATATTATGTCAAATAGGATATTTCTAGATCCTTATAGCT
>CAYGQJ010000116.1:0-13541 GCA_964351845.1 uncultured Flavobacteriaceae bacterium
ATTTGTACTATAATTTATATTATGTCAAATAGGATATTTCTAGATCCTTATAGCTTCCCTTCATAATACGCAATGCCTACAGCTATATTGTTCTCATCCTTATCATTGCTATCTCTTAATATACGTAGCTTAGCATTTCCTGCTTGCCTATTTACAACGCATAAACATATCGCGTCTAGTATATCATCTTTCTTTACATGCTTGCGTAATTCTGCTGTGCATATCGAATCATATATTTTTTTTACATTCTTATCATAACGCATCAAAAGTGCTAATCTTTCGGCACAACCTTCAGGCTTGGACTTTTTAGTTTGTAGTATGCTTCCAGCAAGGTATTTGAAACAAATCTCAGGATGACTTTCATACAACGCTATCGGGCTTTGTTTGTAGTCTTCGGTGTTTAAAAATTCGTCTACATCTCTTATTTTGGGCATGATATTGAGACTTTGCTCAGAAAGGCTTTTACCGGTTAGCGCTATATTTCTTTTTCTGGCTTCGGTCTTATCGTTTGTTTTGGTTGCAGTACGTGCAGGAGCATTAAAAACAGTGGAGCTCCGGTTTCCTAAAATAGCACGCATAGAAGATTCAATGGTTCTCGTAAAGTTTTTGGAGGTCAACCCTATAGGGATATCTACTAGGATTCGACTCTTTGGAAGGTTTAGCGTCACTATATCCGTGATGTTTGTGAGCACCTTGTACTGATATTGATTCTCAGCATAATAAACGAGTAACCATCCACTCTTACAACCATCCATACCTCCGTATATCATTTGTCTAAAAGTCTTTAATTACTATATATGTAGTCGCTTTTGTTTCTGCTTTCGCGAAAGCGTACTAGCAAAAGTACATCCTGTCATAAAACAACCACAACAACTGATGAAGTACGTATCTACAAATTCCCAATTTCCGTATCTAACCATTCCAAACGATCACTAATCCAATCTCGTAAATACGTGATTTCAGAACCGTAGGTAGTGCCTATAAAAGAATTAGGCCACACATACATCCCAATCACCGGCCAGCTAGCAAAATTGGCTTGTGCAGACCCACTAGTTTCTAGTTGTGAAATATATCCGTTTATTTTCTCTTGCAGTTGCGCTTCTGCAAATGTACTATTTCGCAAGGTGGTCCATCTATTTTGAAGTTCAGCAACAAATGCAGGATCCTCCAACAAACGCTGCCACCAAAACGGAATCTGAAACGAATCACTAGAACAGCGCTCGTTAAACTGGTACGCCCACACATTGGTAGCATCACCTCCGCAATAATTGGCATTTCCAAAGGCTAAATTAAAGTCCCAGATAGGGCCCATTTTGAGTTTTTCATTCTTATCTTTCGTTACCCAAGTACTTAATCGGTAACCATCTACATTGTTAGAGAGCTCCGAAAGTAAAAAGAAATCTATAAAACTCGCTGTATCTATGTATGCCCGATAGCCTGTGTCAGGATCTGTAAAATTGTCTGAAGCGAGTGCGGCTTCAAAATCATTGACATAGCCAGCGATATACGCCTTTTGTTCAGGGGTAATGTCGTCTAGATCAGGATCGTCATATAAAAAATGAATCTGCTGCCCTCCTGCCGAATTCGGCGGATCTATTTGAGAAGGAAACGAATTGATATCCGTGTACAAATCTTCAATCGGACCATCGGCTTTGTCTAATTTGATGATATACCCGCCTGTTAGATCTTCTCCCGTATTTTCGTCGTCCTTTAATTTATTGATATCGATGCGATTGGAATCTCTTTTGAGTTTTTCCATGAACACATAGGTGCCTTTATAGATATCATTGATATACACATCGGCTAATTTCGACCGACTTGCATAGCGCCCCATGTCATTGGATACTTCGTAAATCAAATGATTTCGCACCAAGGATTTATCGCTATACGGCGCATAGAGAATCCAATCTTCTTCTTCAGGAAATCCTAGTAACGAAACATCTACATCTTCATTGGCATCGTCTCGGGTTTCAAATCCGTACGATTTTTTAGGAAATTGCTGTGAGGACGAACCACGAATCTCAATACCGATATTCCCACGGTGGGTCTCTACCCCTGCTTCTATAATCACCAATTCGGCATCTATTTTGGGCTCATCCACAATACTTGCGCCTGCGGTATTGATCTGAAATTGAGGCAATCTGTCTGCATCAGCAATATCTGCAAAAGAAACGGGAGGTGTTTCTGGAGCAATAACCTCTGGGTCATTATTACAGCCCAATACTAAGAAAAATGGTACTAATGCTATACTATACAGTTGCGTTCGCATACAAGGTGTTTTAAATCAATAGTTCCTTTAAAAGTAAGAATAATTATGCTTTCAAGGAGTATAACGATGATGAAGTTTATACTGAGTGTCACACTGAGCCTTTCGACAAGCTCAAGACAAGCTTTGTCGAAGTGCGTTGCCGAAGTACAAAAATTTAATAAAGAAGAAGTTGCTACTAAGCAAGTTTTAGTACAAAACAGACTCAGTAGCACTTTCCAGGATAAAGCGGATACAAAGAAGGATTATTCAGCCAATTTCGCAAGCCTTTTTTGCACCGTATTCGCTAGCGTTCCATTGGGGTTTAAAGCAATCACTTTTTTATAATTTGTGATCGCTTCTTCCAATTGTTTTAGTTGCTCTTGGGCACTCGCCAAATTATACCAAGCACTCGCCGAATCTGGATAGGCTTTTGTCAGTAATTGCATCATAAATAATCCAGCATCTGTAGCACCTTGTGAGAATACTCGGTACGCAGCTTCTCCAAATTCTTTTTCAAAATCTGAATATTTATAGGAAGGGTCTTTTGCTATTTTTAAGGCATCTTCTGCAAATTGCTCCATTTTTCCTTCTGTAAACAATTGTGTTAAGTGTTTTAAAGGATCCAAAATAAAGCCTGTATCTGTATAATTCATAGCGGCCTCCAACACAGGGTCTTGATTAGTTACATAGTCCTTAAATGTCATTGCGACGGCTATATTCGGTATCGTCCAATCCTTATTTTCCCATTGTGGCATATCTTGCCACCATGCATACGATATGTACGCATTGAGCTTTGAATTTGGTAAGGTAACACGTCTAGCATCTCCATAAAAGTTTTTATTCTCTGCCGTGGGTTCGCCTACAAGGATCGCTTCTGTATAATTTTCAATTTCGTTGGTTAAATTTTGACATGCTGAAAAAGTATTACGGCCTATGATGTAAAAGAAGGATCCTCGTTTATTAATGTGAGGTCGTGCCATCAGTCCCTTAATGAGCGCTTTATTATTGTAATTATTACCACCGCCATTCAAGCGTACGTCATAGACTAATTTTTCAATATCATGACTATCGATAAAAGCAAACAGGCGTTTGTAAAAATCAGCAAGCGTTTCTTTCTCATCATTAAACACCGAACTTTGACGCACATACAAGGTCTTCGTATTAGGTAGATATTCAAAAAAATACAATTTTTCATTCAACTCTTTTAGGTATAAGGGTGTTGTATCTTGTTTTCGAGCACTCACCCACGTTTCAGTAGGAATCGTAAACCCATAATTCCTAGAAAGTGTTTTTAAAGGCACAGCAGTGAATGTATGTTCGAATACCTTCCCCTCTTTTTCAAGAGTCACAGTAACATTTGATGACAATTCAGGGGTCACTTTTTGTGCGTGTAATACTGCAGGAACAGTTAAAAAACGGAGTCCGTAGGCTTTAAAATAACTGTCATTTTCTACCGGCACCACAGGGCGTATCGCTTTTAAGGCATCTTCTACGGGCATCCCTCCTACTTTAATGAGTTTGGCTCCGAGTAGGTTTTGATGTTCTTTTTGAACCCCTTCTATAAAAATACCATCTTCAAAATGGTATAAGTTTACGGGTAAAACAGCATCTTCCGCGATACTACTAAAAGGAACTTGCGTATGTCCATATTCAAAAAGAGACACCATGCGTGTAAGGCCTATTTTGACTTCATGAGATGCTAAACTAGGAATCTGTGCACGTAGTTTTGCGACTTCGGCATCCCAAGTTGTTTGGTCTATTTTCTTAAAGAGAAAAGGATAATTATCGTGTACTTGCTTTTGGAGGGCGTCTAAGTCGTCGATCCATTGCGCACTGGTGAGTGCTTCTTGGCTTTGGAGATTCCCCATACTGATAAGAAAAAGAATGGGTACGATAATGCATTTGATGATTGATTTCATGATGTTTTTGATTGATTGTTATTGACTAGAGTACAAATAACCAATTTTGTTACAGGTTATTCAATAACAATATCTTGAAGTGTCGTAATTGCTTTTTGAATTGTTTTCATTCTTTATACGCTTTCGCGAAAGCGTATAAAACATTGATTTTATCTAAGAAAACCATATTCGAAGTACGAAAGCGTATACCACAATACTAAAGATTTCCATTTACTATTTCTAAAAACAATAGGCTACAAAAGCACTTCCCTTCAGCAATAGAAGTATACGACGTAACAGTTTCCCCTCTAATAAGAGGGGATTAAGGGGTGTGTTTTTGTAATAGGTTCTTTTAACCTAAAAATATCTCCTCTCCCGTCTATATTCTTGTACCTCCATATAATCACTTTATAAGTATGCTTTCGCGAAAGCGTATACCACATCACTAGAAGATTTCCATTTCATACAAAAAGGCTGCTCGATATACATCAAGCAGCCTCTTATAGTAATTTAAATCGTAAGATTATTCAGTAATACCTTCGAGATCTAGCATAAAACTATAATATAAAGCAGTTCTCTTATATCGCTCAAAACGTCCGGAAGCGCCTCCGTGACCACTCTTCATATCACAATCTAATAAAAGAAGGTTATCACCTGTTTTATAGTCACGTAATTTGGCAACCCACTTAGCAGGCTCCCAATACTGCACTTGACTATCCCAATAGCCTGTTGTGACTAAAAGATTGGGGTAGTCTTTAGCCGCTACATTATCATAAGGCGAATAAGACATCATATAGTCATAGTACTCTTTGTTTCTTGGATTCCCCCATTCATCAAATTCAAACGTAGTTAACGGGATGGTTTCATCCCACATCGTAGAGATCACATCTACAAAAGGTACGGCGGCAACGACACCATTCCACAATCCTGGTTTCATGTTGATGATCCCTCCCATCAATAATCCTCCGGCACTCCCTCCCATGGCATATAAATGCGCAGGGCTTGTATAGTTTTCAGCTACGAGAAATTCCCCTACATTGATGAAATCGGTAAAGGTGTTGCGTTTGTTTAATAGTTTTCCATCTTCATACCAATGGTTACCCATTTCTTTACCGCCACGAATGTGCGCTATAGCATACACAAATCCCCGATTTAATACACTTAGTCTATTGTTGGAAAAAGAAGGTTCCATACTACTTCCATACGATCCATAGGCATACAAGAGTAAAGGTGTGTTCTCATTGAGAGCCAATCCTTTCTTATAGACGATAGATACAGGTATTTTAGTCCCATCATCAGCCGTGGCAAATCGTCGCTCAGACGTATAATTGTCTTTTGAAAACGTAGGATCTACAACCTCGGCTTCTTTAAGAACTTCTTGTGTTTTAATATCCATATCATATTCAATGGTACTAGCAGGAGTCGTTAAAGAGGAATAGGTATAGCGTAATACATTGGTATCAAAACTTACATTGGTGGTAGGTCGTACCACGTAGGCAGGGTCATTAAATTGAATATAATGATCTTCTTCACCATCTTTTTTCATCACTCGAAGTGCCAATAGACCATTCACACGCTCATGTAATGCGAGATGATTTTTAAATACCACAAAGTTTTGCAATAAAACATCCGTACGATGTGGGATGATATCCTTCCAGTTTTCTTTACCTGTCGCCGTGATGGGTGTTTTTACTAGTTTAAAGTTAGGCGCATCATGATTGGTTCTTAGGTAAAACTGATCTTCAAAATGCTCTACATAATACTGTAGGTCTTTTTCTCTAGGCTGGATGGTTTTCCACGTACCATTGGGCGTATCTGCCGATAGGTATCTATATTCAGTAGATAGGGTTTGAAAACTACCGATCATCAAATAGTCACCAGATTTAGATTTAAACACATTACATCGAAAAGTGTCATCAGCCTCTTCATATACCATAGTATCTTGTGATTGTGGCGTTCCTAATACGTGTTTATAGATCTTATATGCTCTGAGGGTTATTGGATCTTTTTGAGTGTAAAAAATAGTTTTATTATCATTGGCCCAAACTCCATATCCAGTTGTGTTTTCTAGAACATCTGGTAGAGTTTCTCCAGTTCTTAAATCTTTAAAATGAATGTTATATTGACGTCTCGATACCGTATCTATTCCAAAAGCTAATAAATGGTTGTCTGGGCTCACCTCCTGGCTTCCCATTCCAAAATAAGCAAGACCTTCTGCCATTTCTGGGCCATTCAACAGGACTTCTTCTTGGGTGTTCTCCCCTTCTTTTTTACGGTAATAGATTAAATAATCGTTTCCTTCTATGAATTTATTGTAGTAGGAATATCCATTTAAGGTATATGGTACCGAATAATTATCTTTCTTGATACGTCCGACAATTTCGGTATATAGTTTTTCTTGTAATTCTTCCGTATGCTTCAGTACGGTTTCTTTATAAGCATTCTCTTCGGTAAGATAGTCTAGCACATCTTGAGTTTGTGCATCTGGAGTAGCAGCATTTTTTTGGTCATCAGATAAACGCATCCAAAAATAAGGATCAATACGTGTGGTATCGTGTTCTTTAAGTACGGTTTCAACTTTCTTTGCCATCGGAGCATTTATTGCAATTTTTGAAGGGGTTTCTGAGACCTCTTTTTTACATCCTATGGATAGCATCACCATGCATAAGAGTACAATACGGATTTTTATCATGTCAAGTATATATTTAATAGTCATAAAAATAAGTGTATTTCATTAGATTATGATAGGGATAGAATCACTTTTTAATTTTTGTATGTGATTTCGTACATGGGATATGCTTAATATACCTTTTTTATACGCTTTCGTACTTCGATAAGCTCAGTATGACACTCAATGTAAACTTCTGCGTCGTTATATTCCTAGAAAGTGAACACCATCCCGCGTACATTTGGATAAAATATAGGCATATTCCATTTGTAAACAAGTATTTTTGCACCGTGAAAAAGAGATCCCAATTTGAGTTTATCACCTTAATGGCTTCGCTAATGTCAATCGCGGCATTAGCCCTCGATGCCTTACTTCCTGCATTGGAAACCATTGGTGTTGTGATTGGAATTAAAGATAGTGTTGACAATCAATTACTGGTCGTTGCCATTTTTTTAGGCTTAGGGATTGGGCCACTCCTTTTTGGTCCCTATTCAGATAGTATCGGTCGAAAACCCATTGTGTATATGGGGCTTGCGCTATTTATTGTGGCAAGTTTTATTTGTGTATATGCCCAAAGTCTAGAAGTGATGCTTGTGGGAAGGGTGTTACAGGGAATCGGCCTTGCGGCTCCTAGAACGATTAGTATTGCCATCATACGCGATATGTACAGTGGAGATTATATGGCGCGTATCATGTCGTTTATTACCGTGGTATTCATCTTAGTCCCCGTCATTGCACCTGCTTTGGGGAAGTTCATTATGAATCTATACGAGTGGGAAGGTATTTTCTATGTTCAGGTGATTTTTAGTATGATTGTAGGGGTTTGGTTTTGGCGAAGACAGCCAGAAACACTCACTGTCAAAAACAGAGTTCCCTTTTCTGGTGCTTCGTTCATTCACGGATTTAAGGAAGTGATTACCCAAAAATCAACCATGGGATATACTTTGATTTCAGGATGTATTGTGGGGTCATTCTTAGTCTATTTAAGTGCCTCTCAGCAGATTTTCGAATTGCAATACGGACTTAAAGAAGAGTTTCCGTATATTTTTTCAGCGACTGCTTTATCCATAGGAACGGCTATTTTTTTAAATGGAACCTTGGTCCTTCGTTTTGGGATGAAACGGCTGGTTCACATTTCGATTTTTGCTTTCTTTTTTATTGGCTTGTTGTATACCGTTCTATTTTCATCAGGAATCAATCCGCCAGTAGGCGTTTTAATAGGTTTTTTCTGTGCGCAATTTGTTTCGATTGGATTTCTATTTGGAAATATCCGTGCACTAGCCATGGAGCCTTTAGGGCATATTGCAGGAATGGCCGCGGCTATTACCGGGTTTATTTCTACGATGATGGCAGTACCCATCAGTATTTTTATCGGGAGTTTTGCAAAAACATCCTCCCTCCCACTGTTTATCGGGTTTACTTTTGCAGGAATGATTTCCATAGCAGTGATTAGTTGGCTACATACCGTCAACAAGAAAAACAAAGAAGTACTTATTTCTTAGTTGATAAAACACGCATACGTTCCTTCAGCACTCCTGCGTTGATTAAAAAAACGACGCCGCTAATGGCGAGTGCTAGCCCCAAAATCCCAAAACCAACCTATTGATACCAGATGACCGCTTCATGTTTCCAGTGGCTCGCTTCTGCTATCAACGAAAGTCCACTTCCGAAAAAAAGCGCTCCCACACTTCCGTACCACCACCATTGTTTTTTAAGTTGCTTCGCTTCCATGGGAATTATCGTATGTTCTCACTGTCGTATATCAACACTTTAGACCACAAATGCGAAGATTCTGCAATAAATTGTTTGTGAGCAGGTTCTTCTTGATACAGATCTTGCGCCGCTTTGTCTTTAAACGTAAGTAGTAAACTATAGGTATAACTTGTGTCAATAATTTCCCTATCCGTTTTTGCAGGAATACCAATGTGTTTTGTGGTGATATAAGGGGATTGATCTATAAATGCACTAAGCGATGCTTCAAATACTTTTCTCTCCTCTGGATTGTTTGGGTTATGGAGCCAGAAATAAACGGTATGGGCATAATCCCCAGGTATGGGCATTCCTGCTTTTGTTGGGCCCGAACAACTATTGAGCATAAGTATACAGAAAAATGCGATGTAGAAAGGTTTCATTTCGTAATTTTAAAATTAAACACCTCTAATGTAGTATTTTTATATATTCAATAATAAAACATCAGCATGAAATTAGTTCTCATCTTATTCCTAGTCCTCTATTCTCCCTTTATGAGGGCGCAAAAAATAACCATTAAGGACAACCAAGCCACCGTCAATTTTACTTTTGTAGATAAAGAGGTTGATGGCGAACTCAGTGGTTTTAGATTTACTGGAAACATTGATTTAGGTGCTATAGAAACTTCCACCATAAGTGGTTCTGTAGCCACAGAAACCTTAGATACGGATAACTGGTTTCGAAATAGGCATTTGCGTGGTGAGAAATACTTTTCAGCCAAAGCACATCCACGTCTTTCTTTTAAAAGTAACAGCATACAAGCGACCGCTACTGGTTTTCGCGTAAGCGGACAATTGATCATTAAAGGGATAACACAAGAGGTCGTTTGGGATTTTACAAAAAGTGAAAAAACGTTGATAGGGACCGCTAGTATTAATACGCATGATTATAACATCAAAGTATATGACGAACGGGAGCGTAATAAGGTGGTTATAAAAATTCTGCTTCCGTATACATTTTGATCTTTTTAGAGTCTTTTGGTTACTGCATCTATAATACCGACATTCGTTTTTGCGACATACGCAACCACAGAAAGTTGATCGTTATCTTGAATCCAAATCGGGAGTGTTAATAGCACTTGTCCATTAGGTGCTTGGGAGTGCATGGTTTGCTCTGCAACCACAACATGTGTGTTTCTGAGGGTTTTGTTTCTGTTTTCTCCTCTTTTTACCGCTGTGATTTTTTCATCTATGGCAATGACAAAGGTGAGTTCGTTGTCAGGGTTGTTTTCTGAAACTTTGTAGTTAATAGTCACTGTTTTTTCTTCCTTTATGGTATTTGTAAGGGTTAAGCGAACGTGGTGTGTGTTTTTGGGAGAGGTATTTAGTACACGGTAAATCGTCGTTTTATCAGATCCTGTATAATGCGATCGTCCATTAATGACGGCTTGTGGTGTATATACACTTCGGGATTTGAATTTTTCAGCATAGGTGTACTGCTTTTGGGTAAATTGTTTGGTGGCAAAAGGATCTTTCCAACCAATATAATCCCAGTAATCAACATGATAGGAAAGTGTAATCACATTATCGCCATAGTCTTCATTAATTTTTTCAAGGAGTTCATCTGCAGGCGGACAACTACTACATCCTTGAGAGGTAAATAATTCGATGACTGTAGGTGTATTTTGAGCCTGTGTTACCGTTTGTACGAATAGAATAAGCAGTAGTGTAAGTTTGTGTATAGTCCGCATGATAGCTGTATTTACAAGGATAAGTCTATCGTTTCTAAAATGCCTTACGGAAAAGCACAAAAAAAACCTGACGTATTCGTCAGGTTTTCAAGTATATGTGATCTTAGTTTTTTTAAAATCTATTGTCACCGCTTATAGGAGTATTAGCAGGTAGTTTATTTTGAGTGATTTGCGACTTACTTTTCTGAATTACTTTACGTTGTTCATCAGTAAAAAAAGTGTCCATATCGACATCTTCTAGCGTATTCGTTTTTAGCTCTTCGGTAAAGTTACCTGTTTTTTCTTTTTCTATGTAAATAAAATAGTCAACGAGGTAGGCTTTCTGAGCATTAGAGAATTTTACTTCAGAGGACATTTTTTGTACTCTTAGTTCAACCGCTTTTTTGATTTGTGCTTCTGTGGTGGCACTCTGTGCCTGCACAGATACATAGGCTAGGCATCCTATAGCCAATAACATGATTTTTTTCATAATGTAGGTATTTATTATTTGGGTGCTGTAAATATAGTAAATTATTATAGATGTGTGTAGTTGTGCCTGTTTTATGAGTTTGTAACACATAGACATTTGGTGCTATTCATGAAAGTAATTTCTTTTCGTTAAGTATTGCATACGATTTTGTCTGATCCTGTATTATGAGTATTTTAGTGGGATAATTAAGTTTATGAAAAGAATCCTTATAGGAATATTGATGTGCGTCTCATTTACGACTACAGAAGCGCAAAATCTAGCTGTTTTAAAATATAAAGGGGGTGGCGATTGGTACTCCAACCCTACGTCTCTTCCTAATCTTATTGCGTTTTGTAATGAAAATATCAATACGGCAATGGATGATACTCCTGACACCGTCGACCCAGGGAGTGTTGACTTATTTCAATACCCGTTACTTCACATGACAGGACATGGGAATGTCTTTTTTACCGATGAAGAGGCCGAAAATTTACGTGACTATTTACAAAGCGGGGGATTTTTACATATTGACGATAATTATGGTATGTCAGAATACCTACCTAAAGAACTCAAAAAAATATTTCCAAATCAGGAATTGGTAGAATTACCTGCCTCTCATCCCATTTTTAATACCGCTTTTAAATTCCCGCAAGGGCTTCCTAAAATTCATGAGCATGATGGTAAACGCCCGCAGGCACTTGGGATCTATTCAGAAAATCGATTAGTCATATTATTTACCACCGAAAGCGATCTAGGCGACGGATGGGAAGATACTGAGGTACATAACGATCCAGAATCCGTTCGTCAAAAAGCATTGCAAATGGGCGCTAATATTGTGAAATATGCCTTTGAAAATTAAATTATGAAACTTTATTACTACTGTAGTTCCTGTCAAAAAGAAAATAGCTTTACAACCAAAGCAACCAATCGTTTTGAACTTCAAAAAGAACGAGGAAATGAAATTAATGAGCGTTGTAAAAAATGTGGAACCATCGTAAAACGCCGTATTAACAGAGTGCACGCAAAAGCTAACGTTATTATGCTACTAGCAGGTATTGCCGTTAGTGCTATTGCAACAATATTCTTATGGAACTTAGGATGGATAGCGACACTTACATTTACGGTTCCTTTTTTCGCTTGGAAATACGCAGAGAAAAAAGCTAGTGATTTTAATAAAGTTATGGTGTCTGATGGATAATAACCAACTCACTCACGATCACCACCAACATATAAACGTAAATCATCAAATCGTACTTCTATGCGATCATGTGAAAGGCCCGGCCAATATTGGGGCTATTTTTAGACTTGCCGATGCTTTTCAAGTATCAGAAATCATTTTTTGTGGAGAACCAATAGATATCACTAGCAACCGACTCAAAAAAACCGCCCGAAATACACAATCCTTGATTCGTTTTCACGAAAGTGAAAGCATCCTGAATACCTTAGACCAACTACATGCCGAATCATTTATGAGTATTGCACTTGAAATCACAGCGAAAAGTACAGCAATACAAGCATTTAAAAATACAGCGACTAAAAATATCGTGTTGGTGATTGGCGATGAAAATCATGGAGTGTCGCATGCGATCTTGGAAAAAGTACATCACACGCTTCATATTCCTATGTATGGCGCCAATAGTAGTATGAATGTAGCACAAGCTACTGCCATTGCGTTATATGCCTTAAGATCATCGTAACAAATCAAAGAAGCAAACGTCAAATCCATATCACATTGATCTAATTGCTATATTTATGCAAATGAATTCAAACACCATCACCTACGGAATCCTACGAGCTATTGGAATTTTAGCTGGAATTTTACTCCTATTATATTTCTTATACGCTATTAGTAGTGTATTGGTTTACATTACAATAGCAGCGGTTATCTCACTCATTGGTCGACCTATCATTCGGTTTTTGAGAAGATACTTAAAGTTTAAAAATAGCCTTGCAGTCGCAGTGACGATGTTGATTGTTTTCGGAATGTTATTTGGAATAATGGCCATGTTTATACCGTTAATCGCTGAGCAAGGTAAAAGTTTATCACTCGATAATCTCGATAATTTACAAGATATTTTAACCACCTTATTCAATCAAGTTAATACTTATTTTTCAGATAAAGGCATTGACCTTTTCAAGACCTTAGAAAACATGGATGTCGGCTCTACCTTTAGTTTTGGCGCTATTCCCAACTTATTGAACGGGGTTCTAAGCGCTTTAGGATCCATTAGTATTGGTTTGTTTTCAGTCATTTTTATCACTTTCTTTTTCTTAAAAGACAGTGCCCTACTCCATCAAGGAATTATGACTTTTGTAAAAGATAAAAATGAGTATCGTGCAACACAATCTTTTAATAAAATCAAAGACCTCTTATCCCGTTACTTTTTAGGGCTTTTGCTTCAAATCTCTATCCTTTTTGTCATTTATACGATTACATTACTTGTATTTGGTATTGAAAATGCCATTGTTATTGCCTTTTTATGTGCTTTACTTAATTTGATTCCATACGTTGGTCCTATCATAGCGGGTGTCATTATGATGGTGTTATCGATGTCAAGTAACTTAGGCGCCGATTTTCAAGATGTTATCCTCCCAACAACGATCAAAGTCATGGTGTGTTATTTCATCGCACAACTCATCGATAATTTTATTAGTCAGCCCTTTATATTTAGTAATAGCGTAAAATCACACCCACTAGAAATATTTTTGATTATCATTATCGCAGGGCTTCTATTTGGCGTAATCGGAATGGTCGTTGCTATTCCGGTCTATACAGCGCTTAAAGTAACCGCAAAGGAGTTTATCCCTGATTTTAAAATTGTTCAAAAGCTCACCAAAGA
>CAYGQJ010000117.1:0-13323 GCA_964351845.1 uncultured Flavobacteriaceae bacterium
ACTGCCAAATCTACATCGTCACCTGCATCGTTATACCACTTTACGTGATTATAATCGCTATCATAACGTTGCATAAATCGTAAGGGTGGTGTTAAGGCGGTTAATGCGCCTAGAATAAATCCATCAAAATCTGAATATACTTGGTCGCGGTCTCTTGGGATGGGGCTATAATTTATTTTACCATCTTTAGCTTTGGTTTCACTCCATTTCCATTGGTCTGCGTGTCTGTCCCAATCACCTATTAGGTTATCAAAAATGCGAGTTCTAATGTATAAACGCTCGTTAATGGTTACGTCTTCTTTATGTCTCAATTCTTCAAAAAGCTCTAGTGTGCCTATGATTTTATTTCCATTACCTAAGGAAGCCACATCTTCCTGACCATCAGATAAACGCTCTTCTATAAAATAGATATTATCTCCATAATTGTCATTATACACACCTAATGCCTCCTGCTTTGGGATGTAGTATAACTTTGGATTTGGGTGCAGTATGCCCACTGCATCTGCTAAATCTGCTATGGTTAATGCCCCATACGGATTTGCTGTTGTCCAATAATCTTGCAGTAATTGTATAAAATAGGTTTGCTCTACATCTGCTTCAAGATATTCTGTTTTAAAAAGGAAGTATTGAATAAATCGTAATGCACTTTTCTTAGCAGAGCGCATAGCATACTGTCTACCATTAGTATCTACAAGACGTATAGAATTGGTTTGGTGTCCACCGCCTTTTCGTAATGGTGTTAGACCTCCATATAAAGTATCTAGTAAAGCAGTTTTTATTTTAATCTTAGTTGAATAATCATTTCTATAATGTTCTCCCCAAAGAGCTTTATATAGCCCACTGCGTTTAAGTTCTTCTTCAGTATAAATAGATTTTGATACAAATTCAGGACTTTTATATTCGTTGTAATTTTGTTGTGAGAACTCACTATCTACACGTTTAATTTCTTTTGAGAATACTTCCTCAGAAAAATTGTTTGATACATCATAAAAGCTCACCCAAACAGAACCATCTTTAAATTGTGTAATTTTTGAAAACCCTAATTTATTACTACTAAAACCATTGTTACTTTTTCCTGCCTTAGCGGTATTACTGCCTGAGCCACTTATGATATTTGGAATTCCTTTGATGTCAAAATATTGCAAATTAGCATCGTGTGCACTTAGTAAAATTACATTTCTGGTTTGCCTAGCAATTGTAATAACTCTATTGCTCAATTCTTGATAGTGTACATTACTTACATCTTGCGGGTTTACTCCAAAGCTAAACTGCGAACCATATTTTCCCAAACTTTCTACAGGATGGTGCATTGCAAGGATTACGGTTTTTCCTTCACTTTTTTTTATGGTACTCTCTAGCTCTACATAAAACTCTTCTTTTGTTTTAATCTCACAATCTTCGTTAAGATTAGGGTAGGCATCCCAATCCATAATTGCCCATTGCGAGTCTACTACTACGAGGTCTACTTCAGCATTTATCTTAATGCGCTCAAGCGGACATCCATTTTCTGGTTGAAAGCTATTTTTGCCAACAGCTTTGTTAGTTATACGCTCCTGTAGTTTTAATCCTTCCAAGCCTGCTAGCCAGTCTTTATTGCCTGGAATAAAAACAGGCGTTCCTTTAAATTTACTAGCAAGGCTTGTTTGTAGCTCTAGTATTTTATTACTCTTATTTTTAGAGAGTTGTTTTGCATCTACGTTGTTACCTAAAAATAATAAAGTACTGTTATCTGAGGAATTTTGAAACACGCTTTTTAGGCCTGACAGAACGGTTTCTAAATTATTAGAATTTGTGTTTTCAGCTGCATTTCCTATTGCATAAAATGTATGTGACACTTCTTTGTCTGGTAGTCTGTTTTGTGTTTTCGCTTCAAGCGAAAAAAATAAAAATAACAGGGTGAGTATTAATGGTATGGCTGGTTTCATAAGGAACGGTTTTGTACTATAAGTTGGTTAAAAAGTTTTTTCTAGTTTCAGATACATTTAATGTTGCGGTGTAACTTTTACCAGCACGCAAATATGAAATTACAAGTGTTTCCTTAGTTAACATATCGGCTCTTGCAGCGGCAAGACATTGGGCGTGACAGGTTTTATGGTCGTTTATAGATGTAATAATATCTCCTCCTAGTAAAATATCACGACCATTAATCGTGGTTTTTATAAAGCCAGCTCGCAATCCAGCTTTATCTGCGGGACTTCCTTTTGCAACGCTTTGAATAATGACACCGCCCTCAAGATTCATATTAAACACCTGTGCAAATTCTTCTTTTTGTATAATGATTCCATCTACGCCTACCCACGGTCTATCTTCAAAGGCGAGTAAATCTTTTGCAGTATTAATAGTAACTGCCATCCCGATGCCCTGAAAACCTCCAGAAACTGTAAGAATGCTAGAGGCAATGCCTACTACTTCTCCTTTTGAATTAAACAACGGGCCGCCACTATTCCCAGAGTTAATGGCTGCATCTGTCTGTATAAATTCAACTTGAACCGTACCATCGTAAATTTTATCAAACCCTCTAAATGCAGATATAATCCCAGACGAATATGAATTTTCCATACCATACGGGCTCCCAATAGCATATACATTTTGTCCTACCGCTAGCTTGTCTGAGTCTCCTAAAGTTGCGTGCAGTAATGAAGTGTCTGGCACATCCAGTTTAAGCAATGCAATATCTGCACTTTGCTCACTAAAGAGAATAGTCGCTTTACGCATTTTTCCATCAAGTGTCTTTACCATAATTTCTGAATTTCCAGCAACCACGTGTGCTGCCGTAAGGATATGACAGTCTCCAGATACCAGTACACCAGAACCTAACCCACCACTTTGTTTAATACCTTTATCTGTTGCCGTTTGCGATCGTGTAAAAATGGTAACCACAGAGGGTAATACCTTTGCATAAAGTGCTGCAGTATTCTGTTCTTGTTTAGAAAGGTCACTTGCTATGGTTCTTTTTTTTGGGGTAAGGTGCCCATCTACTTGAGCAAAAGTAGTTAAGCTACATAATGCACTTATAAGAATAAAGAATTTGATTTTCATTCGTTTTGTTTTTTAGGGTTTGATTTATAAATTAGTCAATTTATGAGCTTACTCCTTTCTGAATTTTACAAGTTTTAGCGCATCGTTGTAACCAAATGTTACATTACTAATTCTAGTAACTTCTTTAAGGTTGCTCCTGTACGCTCAAGGCAACCATTTATAAAAATGGCTAGTTTTGTTTGTGTGTTGTCATTTTTCATTGTTTTATCATTATTCCGCTTTCGCGAAAGCGTATTAAAAAAATGATAGGACGTATTGTTTTTATAGTTATCATCAACGTACTGTCTCATAAACGTGCTATGGCGCACTGCTTTATAGAGTGCGCTTGAGGTTGAAATAGTATGAAAATCTTGGTCTTTAAATACTAATAGGGGAAATAGACCACTGGACTTTAGACAGAGGATGTGGTGCTTCATAATTCAATTATTTAATTATGAAAGCCCTAATGTTATGCCAAAATTTAAATAATTATTAAAATGCTGATAATCATTATTTTAAATTTAAGTAGATACGGTTGATATTCCTTAAAAACACAGTATATGGGATAGCTCACAATATATGGTAGGTGTTGTGCGTATAAAAAGTTTTTAAAGAAATGAAAATCAATGTATTATAGTTCGATTACTCTGGCATAATTATCGTTATAATCTTAATAAGATCCAAAAATTATGTTACCTTTCATACTTAATTTAAAACTAAATGGCTAAAAAAATACTCATCGTAGAAGATGAATTTCTTATTGCTAATGATATACGTGGCATTCTTACAAAACTAGGTCACGCTGTAATGGGCGTAGCAAAGTCTGCTACAGAGGCACTTGAGGCTATAAAAAACGAAAAACCAGATATTGCGCTATTAGATATCAATATTATGGGTGCCACCAATGGTATAGAACTAGCACGTATTCTTAACAAAAAACATCAAATAAATCACCTTTTTATTACCTCTTACTCAGACGATAGTACTGTAGATGAAATGAACAGTACACATCCACTGGGTTATATTCTAAAACCTTTTGATGAGCGCGATATTAAAGTGGCTTTACAAATGGCAATGGCAAGCACAGAAGTTACAGTTGACGATAAAATAAGTAACCAAAAAGTAAAACACGCCACTTCTAAAAATCCTATTATTGGTGAAAGTCTTGCATTAATGGAAACTTTAAAAAAAGTGAGTCTTGTGGCACCTACAGATGTGAGTGTGCTATTATATGGCGAAACTGGCGTGGGGAAAGAGGTGATAATGAATGCCCTTCACGCAAGCTCAAATAACGCTAGTAACATATTAGTAAAAGTAAACTGTGCCGCATTACCTTCAGAACTTATAGAATCTGTTTTATTTGGACACGAAAAAGGTAGTTTTACAGGTGCAACAGAAAAACGTATAGGTAAATTTGAGCAGGCTAATGGAGGAACCATATTTTTGGATGAAATAGGTGAACTTCCACTTGTAAGCCAGTCTAAATTGTTGCGTTTTTTACAAGAAAAAGAAATTGAAACCGTAGGCGGCTCTATTCAAAAAAAGATTGATGTACGCGTCATAGCTGCAACTAACAAAGATTTATCTAAGGCTGTTAAGGAAGGAACATTTAGAGCAGATTTATATTTTAGGTTAAGTACATTCCCTATATATATTGCACCCTTACGAGAGCGTAAGGAAGATATACTTCCGCTAGCAACATATTTTATAGAAAATGCAGCCAAACGTTTTAATAGTACTGTATATACACTTTCTAAAACTTCAGAAAAGACACTGCTCAGGCATTCTTGGCCAGGAAACATACGTGAGTTACAACACATTATAGATAGGTCTATACTATTGAATGAAGGCGATACACTAGAAATAAGGCTGGATAAAACCGATATTTTAAATGAAAATAACTCTCGAGAATTTTCGTTAAAATCCCTAGAAGATACAGAGCGAGAGCAAATTATAGAAACCTTAAAATACTGTAATGGTAAAATAAGAGGTACAGATGGAGCGGCAGCCATTTTAAAACTACATCCCAATACTCTTGATTTTAAAATAAAGAAATTAGGTATAAAAAAAACCAATAGCTATGGTTCTTAAAAAGCATATGTTAGTAAAGCTTAATCTTGTTATGGCTTTTTTTATCTCGAGTTTTATACACGGACAAGAGGCTAATGTTCCTGACACATTTTTAGAAAAATTAAAAATTGAACTAGTTAATGAGTCAGATCCATTAAAAAAACACAAAGGTTACAAGCAAATTGCCGAAACGTATTTTAAAACTGAATTAGATAGCGCCTTAAGCTACATAAATCTGGCAATTGGGGTTTCTGAAAATTTTGAAGACCAATTAAATTATGCGGAGGACGTACTATTAAAAAGTAAAATAGAATATGAAAAAATCAACCTCTCTGAAGCTATACGTTTATTAAATGAACTCTTACAGAGTGGCACCATAAAAGGGAATAATAGATTGCTTGCAAATGCCTATAGGCAATTAGCAGAAAGTTATGCGATGGAAGCTGCTACCCACGAAAAAATCAGAAGTATGCTGGATGCAGATATTGCATTTGGGAGTGCATTGGCTTATGGAAAAAATGTCTTTACAGATGAACAATACGTAGAAGTATCTCTTGATAGAGTTACTATAGAAAAGTACCTTAGTGATTACAATAAGGCGCTGGATAATTTACTTGACCTAGTCGATAAATTTGGTGATAATGATACATTAAATATTCGCTTAAAATCAAAAATGTATAATATTTTAGGTAGTGTTTATGGGAGTTTACATAAAGATGACAAAACGATTGAATATGTTACCGTATCTAAAGCAATAGATACATCAGACGAAAACACAGTTATTTGTAATTGGATTTTGGGTAATGCCTACAAAAAACAAAAAAAATATACAGAGGCAGAAAAATCATTTAAAAATATAGAAGTAACAATCTATAATAAGGCAGTAAAACAAAACTATCTACACAAAGCATATACTGGGCTCGGAGAGGTTTATATCGCAACAAGAGACTACAATAATGCTATTACATATTTTAATAAAGCCTTAAGTTATTTAAAGAAAAATGAGTCTAAATACCCCATTTTACAACACGAGTCCTATAATGGTCTTGCAAAGGCCTATTATAACACTGGAAATGTAAAACAAGCTAAGGATAACAGTAAACTATCTATAAAATTACTTACAGAAAATTCAATACCTGTGCTACATCTATCTTGGAAAGAAGGTCTTGTTGAAGCGTATGAGTTAATGGAAAAAATAGCGTCAGATTTGGGCGATTTTGAAACTAGTTTGTCTTACTTAAATAAAGCAGAATCTGTAAAAGAAGAAATACGAAAAACGGAGGATGAAATATTTAATTTACAAAATTCTAAAATAATTGAAGAGTTAACCGTTGCTTACCAAACCAAGCAAAAAGACAGTAAGATTGATTTTTTAACTTCTCAGAACGAATTGAAAGATTTAAAAGTAGGCCAGCAAAAAAAAATTGTTTGGATAATAGCGGTCTCCAGCTTTTTATTTCTATTAGCGTTAGTATACGTGACCAAGCTTTTAAAACAAAAAAAAGAAGCTAATATTCTTCTCGCCCAAAAAAATGAAGAAAATGAGTTATTAGTAAAAGAAATACACCACCGCGTAAAAAATAATTTACAAATTATACAAAGCCTTATCGGGTCACAAATGAATGCAAAACCTGATGAAAAAGAATTGCTAGAAGTACTTCAAGATAATCAAAATAGAGTGCGTTCTATGGCGATAATACATCAAAATTTATATCAGTCTAATAATTTTAATAGTATTAATGCAAAAAAGTATTTTAAAGATTTATTGAGTCAACTTAAAAAAACCTACGTAAGCGATACTATTATTGCTATAGAAACAGATATAGATGATGTAATCATTAAAACTTCGCTCGCAGTACCATTGGGACTCATAGTAAATGAGTTAGTGACCAATGCCTTTAAATATGCTTTCCCAAAAAAATATGATACTAACAATCTTATATTTGTTAGTTTTAAATGGAATGACGCTATAAAAAAATATAGGTTGGAAATTAAGGATAACGGTATCGGGTTTAAGAAAAATATGGACTTTAATACTTTATCTTCTTTTGGAATGCAATTAGTTCACGGATTGGTTGACCAACTCAATGGTGAATTAACGTTCAAAAACAAACAAGGGGTAAAATTTGATATATATCTTCAAGAGCCAAAGACTGCCTAAAAAAATAGCTGGTTAGCCTAAGAATTAATATTTTTAGTTGATGAAGTTAATAATCACCCTCCTAGCATCCTGATTAAAAAATGACTTTTTTTATAGAAGCTATCTTCTCTACGCTTCATATCTCGTAATTGAACTACACTCATTTATCTTTCAAGTTTTGATGTGGGTTTAGTACATTCTTTTCCCAACATACTGCACAACTAGTATTGTATTAACACAATATTTTGTGTTTTTAATTTTAGAATTATTCTCTTTTTTAGCAGTAAAAATCTGATTATCAACAATTAATGTTTTTTGTTTGATTGTGGCACGTCTTTAGTCTATTAAGATGTAGTACTCATAATTTAAGAGAATCGACAATAGAGAATCACTCATAAAAAATAATAATTATGGAACAAAAACTCCCATTACCACCTTTCACAAAAGAGACGGCAGAACAAAAAGTTCAGTTAGCAGAAGACGCTTGGAACAGTAAAGACCCTATAAAAGTATCTAAAGCATATACTGTAGATACAGAATGGCGTAACAGAGACAAGTTTATCAATGGTAGAGAACAAGTTCAACGCTTTTTATCTGATAAATGGAAAAACGAATTACAGTACAAACTTAAAAAGGAACTATGGGCTTTTAACGATAATAGAATAGCTGTTCGATTTGAGTACGAATATCAAAACAAAGAAGGAAAATGGTATCGAGCCTATGGCAATGAAAATTGGGAATTTGATAAAAATGGTCTTATGCAAAAAAGATACGCGAGCATTAATGATTTAAGTATCGAAGAATCAGAAAGGAAACTATAAACCAACACTTAATACAATGAAAAAACTAGTACCCGTATTTCTGTTAGTATTACTACTATACTCTTGTAATAGTTCAACTACAAACAAAAAAGAAGAAGATAATACAGAAAAAATTAGCCTAGCTCCAAAGCAACAAGTCGAGTACAAAACAGTTAAGGTTAAAGATTTAAATATAGCGTATAGAGAAGCTGGAAATCCTAAAAATCCAACCATTGTATTATTACATGGTTTTCCATCCTCTTCGCATCAATATCGTAAAGTATTACGTGAATTATCAGACCAATATCATTTAATTGCCCCAGATTATCCAGGGTTCGGTAATAGTGATTTCCCACCGGCAACAGCCTATGAGTATTCCTTTGATAACTTAGCCAAGACTGTAGATAGTTTTCTGGAAAAATTAGGTTTAAACTCCTATGCCCTCATGATTCAAGACTATGGTGCCCCTATAGGTTTTAGGATTGCAACGGCACACCCAGAAAGAGTAACTGCTATTGTAAACCAGAATGGGAATGCGTATGAAGAAGGATTGGGCACAGCTTGGGCCAGTATTAAAGCACTCTGGGCTGATAGAAATACTGAAACAGAAGAGGCTTGTTTGCCTGCCTTTTCTTTAGATGGACTTAAATGGCAATACACTCACGGCACAAGAAATCTAGAAAACATAAATCCTGATAGCTGGCAGTTGGACTATTTACGCCTCTCTAGACCTGGAGCACACGCTATACATATTGGCTTGTTTTATGATTATAGAAATAATATAAAACTATATCCTCAGTGGCAAGAGTACCTGCGAAAAAACCAACCACCTATGTTAATCGTTTGGGGTAAAAACGATGAGTTTTTTCCAGAAAGTGGTGCCGCAGCTTATAAAAAAGACCTTAAAAACATTGACTATAATATCTACGATACTGGGCATTTTGCTTTAGATGAAGATGGTTATGACATTATAGAAAAAATGCGTGACTTTATGAGTAAAATATAAAATCTAGACAAGATTTATCGCATAACAAGAAATCCTTAAATGAATGTTTCCTGCATACTACAACTAAAATAATAAGGCTATGGAAATTAAAGAAGTAATGGCAGCAATACCAATGACCAATGTGAAGAGAGCAAAAAGATTCTATGGTGAAACTCTAGGTTTTAAATTAGAAACCTTAAGTGAAGATTTACAAATGTACTATGTGAAAATTGGTGAAAGTAAATTTTTGCTTTACCTCAGAAATGAGGAAAACAAAGCAGAACATACATGCTTGAGTTTTACAGTAGAAAATATAGAAAGTGTAATTGCTCTATTGGAAAAAAAAGGAATTTCCTTTTACGAGGACAATGAGAATAAAATCTTTAATCTTGATGGAAGCCTATCTTCTTGGTTTAAGGATAGCGAAGGTAATAATCTAGAAATCAGTCAACGAAAGAACATAAAAAGTTAAAAAAGATGTCACAAGAAAAAAAGAAATTAACATCCGTATCAGGAAGGCCCATAGCCGAAAATCAAAATGTAAAAACTGCTGGGAAAAGAGGACCAATGCTTATGGAAGATTATTGGTATCTCGAAAAGTTAGCACATTTTGATAGAGAAGTAATTCCAGAAAGGCGTATGCACGCAAAGGGCTCAGGGGCTTTCGGGACATTTACTGTAACTAATGATATAGCTCCATATACAAAGGCTAAAGTATTTTCTGAAATAGGAAAAAAGACAAATGTTTTTGTGCGATTTTCTACAGTAGCAGGAGAAAGAGGTGCTGCGGATGCTGAAAGAGATATAAGAGGATTTGCCGTTAAGTTTTATACAGAAGAAGGTAATTGGGATTTAGCGGGAAATAATACCCCCGTCTTTTTTCTAAGAGACCCTTATAAATTTCCCGATTTAAATAAAGCGGTAAAACGGGACCCAAAGACAAATTTAAGAAGTGCAAATCATAATTGGGATTTTTGGACACTGTTACCAGAAGCACTCCACCAAGTAACTATTACTATGAGTGAACGAGGGATTCCTAAATCCTATAGGCATATGAATGGGTACGGGAGTCATACTTTTAGCTTCCTTAATAGTGAAAACAAAAGATTTTGGGTCAAGTTTCATTTAAAAACAGCCCAAGGAATTCAGAATTTAACAGATGAAGAAGCCGAAAAAATTATAGGAAAAGACAGAGAAAGCCATCAACGAGACCTTTTTGATTCCATAGAAAAAGGTGATTTCCCAAAATGGAATGTAAAAATTCAGATAATGCCAGAGGAAGATGCAAAAGATTACCGTTTTAATCCCTTTGACCTTACTAAGATCTGGCCACATTCTGATTACCCATTAATAGATGTTGGAGTAATGGAACTTAACAAAAATCCTGAAAATTATTTTGCAGATGTAGAACAGGTAGCATTTAATCCAGCAAATGTTGTCCCTGGAATTGGCTTTTCTCCAGATAAGATGTTACAAGGACGTTTGTTTTCCTATGGGGATGCTCAAAGATATAGACTAGGTGTAAATCACTATCAAATACCAGTAAATAAACCACAATGCCCTTTTCATAACTCACATAGAGATGGGGCAATGCGAGTTGATGGAAATGAAGGTTCAACCCTGCATTATGAACCTAATAGTTATGGTCAATGGTCAGAAAGTAAAGAGCATACAGAACCGCCTCTAGATTTAGAAGGAAGTGCTTTTCATTATGACCATAGAGAAGATGATGATTATTATACCCAGCCAGGAAATTTATTTAGAATAATGACGGCACAACAGCAAAAGACATTATTTGAAAACACAGCTAGACAAGTGGGTGGTGCTGAAAAATTTATTCAAGAAAGGCACATAGCAAACTGCTATAAAGCAGATCCTGCATATGGCAAAGGTGTAGCAATGGCCTTAGGTATAGCTATCACAGACATTGATTTATCTTAATTCACTAATTCAAAAAATAACCTTTTAAAACAAAAACAAATGAAAAATTTATTTAGAACACTTTTAGTATTTTTTTTGGGACTTACAAGCGTATTCGCCCAACTACCAGAACCTGGATTTACTATTGATGAAAACACAGCAATAGTAATTACAGACCCTCAAAACGATTTTCTTAGCCCTCAAGGAGTAGCTTGGGGAGCGGTTGGAGAGAGCGTAAAAGAAAATAACACAATCGAGAACTTAGAAACCATCTTCAAATTGGCAGAGCAGTATAATATCCCCGTTTTTGTATCTCCTCATTATTATTACAAACATGACCATGTATGGAAATTTGAAGGAGCTTTAGAAAAATTAATGCATAATATTAGCATGTTTGATAGGGGAGACCAATTAAATGTGGAAGGATTTGAGGGTTCTGGAGCAGATTGGTTACCCCGCTATAAAAAATATATAGCTAAAGATAGAGTTGTTGTAACAGGACCACACAAAGTCTTTGGCCCTGAATCAAATGATTTGGCATTACAACTAAGAAAACAAAAAATTGACAAAGTAATATTAGCCGGTATGTCTGGTAATCTTTGTGCAGAATCACATATGAGAGAATTAGGAGAGAATGGATTTGATGTTGCTGTTGTAGGAGATGCTACTGCGTCTGCAAAGCTTCCAGGCTTAGATGGAAATCAAGCGGCACAGACCAATTATAAAATGATTGCCAGTAAGTTATATACCACTGCAGAACTTGTGGAAGATTTTAAAAATTACAAAGTAAAAAAGAATTAATTAACCCAATTTATCTTTGTAAAAAGTATTTTATAATACTTTAAAAATATATGTTATAAAGGGGAAACTCGGTTTTTAAACGAGTTTCCCCTTTTTAGATTATAAATATATTTCGTTATAATACATCAAGTTTTTTTGTACTTAACTAGCATTTTAGTTTTTTAAATGAAAATAAGGTTGTGGCGTACAAGGAAAAAACGCACCCTTTACTTCACGTGTTTGACTGGTTTATGGCTTAAAAATATACCCCTTGAGTAGTCGTACGAAGTAAGGTACGCTTTTCGTTTTCCATTAAAATATCAGCTCTGTGAGCTACTGCATAATTATCTAAAATAATAATGTCACCTTTTTCCCAATGGTGCTCTATTAGGGAGCTGTTATTAGATAGGCAATCGTTAATGTAATTAACTATTTTATTGTTTTCCTTTACAGAGAGTAAATTACCATTGTCGCAATGATTGCGAATATCTGAAGAAAAACCAATATCAAAATATATAGTTTGTTTTCCATTAAAAGGATGTTTCCAAAGTAATGGATGTGTAACCTTATTATGATAGACTACCTCATAATCTCGCCATAACAATTTATCTTCTTCTGGAAGATTTTTGTAGAGCTCAATCAATGAAGAAAAGGATGTTTTGGTACTAGATGCTGGTATTTCTATCATTTGAAACACGCTCAAGTAAGACGGTCGTTCTTGATATGAATTATCAGAGTGCCAAAAAATACCTGAGCCTTTTTTTAGTTTAGTATCTGTTAGGCGTTTATCTATTTGATTATGCGGTACAGAATACACAGCAGGCAGTTCTAGTTTACCCAGCTTACTGGTAAATAGTTTTTGCTCATTTTCTGTCCATTGGCGCTTGCCTTTAATAATGACTATACTATGTTTCTCTAAAGCTTCTATTATTTTATCTATTGTATTGCTGCGTAGTTTAGTAATGTCATTTATATTTTCAATAACGACGCCTATTTTATAATTTATCGGTTTAAGTCTTACTATTTTTTCTTTCTTAAAATATCCCATTTTTCTGCCTTACTCTAAAACTAAACAGCGTAGTCATATTTATTTAAATGTGTTGCAATAGATTTTCGAGCTCTGCTCATTAAGACCCAAGCATTGTTTTTTGATATTTTGAGTCTGTCACAAATTTCATCTGTACTTAAATCTTCGTAAATACGCATTCTAGCTACTGTAGACTGACTTTGTGGTATGATGTTTAAACTGTTATGCAACACAGATTCCAAATTCTCTAAATTCATATCTGCAAGTGTTGAAGCTTCTGAAAAGGTAAATGCAGCATCATAATAATATTGCTCTTGGTGCTCATCGTGGGATATAGTATAGTGATGTATCTTGCCTTTATTAGAGGACTTTGACCTGTAATAATCAATAATTTTATGTTTAAGAATAGATGTTAACCATGTACGTTCGGTACATTTATTCTTAAAATTATCTTTAGCTTTTAATGCTGCAAGGAAGGTGTCTGAGATAATCTCTTCTACATCTGCTGGATTAGAAACTCTGGCTTTAGTGTAATTTTTTAGATACTTGTAATAATTTGTTATCCAGTTGTTTGGGTTGATAG
>CAYGQJ010000118.1:0-13246 GCA_964351845.1 uncultured Flavobacteriaceae bacterium
TAATTGGAAATTCAGCATAGATCGTAGTATAAAAAACAATTAAAACACCTGACTCTCCAAAGAAAAAGTGTTTTACCTCTTTCAAAATAAGGTTTTTAACTTATTAAAAACCAGTCTTTTAACTCTTAGTTTTTGTTTAAAATAGAGCTAATTATGCATTGGAAATAAATGACACATCATTATGAAAAATTTATTAAATGTCGCTATTAATGAAATAGGCGTTACAGAAATAAAAGGAATGAAACACAACAAACGTGTTTTAGAGTATGCACAACAATCATTCTTTCCATGGATAAAAGATGATGAGACACCTTGGTGTAGCATATTCATAAATTGGGTTGCAAAAGAAGCAGGCTTAGAAGCTTCAAAATCGGCAGCAGCAAGGTCATGGCAAAATGTAGGTTTTGAAATTCAAGAACCAGAACCAGGGGATATTGCTGTGTTTTGGAGAGATAGTATTAATTCACACTTAGGTCATGTTGGTATCTATTTAGGTTTTTCAAAAGATGGATCTCGTGTTTATGTATTAGGAGGAAACCAAGGAGATGCAGTATCTATATCGGCATATCCATCAAATAGAATTTTGTCTTTTAGACGATTAACCAATACCGGAAATGCGAAGCTTCCGCCTAGTCCATTACGAAATGGAAGCAAGGGGACAAACGTTGTAAAACTTCAAAATGCTTTAAAGATACTAGGTTTTAATCCAGGAACTTCTGATGGGAGTTATGGTAAAAAAACCGAAAATGCTGTCAAACAACTACAATCTACAAATGATAGTTTAAAAATTACGGGGATTTACAACGCCCAAACTAAAAAACACATGGAGAATTTATTAGCCGATAAAAGCTAAAAGATTACATATAAATTATTGATTAACTATTTTAAAAATTAAACATTATGGCAAACGATTTTAACCCAATTCCAGATGACTTCATGAATGTAGTCTTTGGACAAGTTTATAACAAATTAACCAATGGGGGCGACCCCAAAATGCTAGGGCCAAATAATGCGGTACTCTGGGAACCAGTAGCTACTGTTATTGATGAAGAAGCTTTCGATTACGCTTTTAAAGGTTTCTTTGGGGTACCAAAGCGTGAAGAAAACATGACTGATGAAATGTATAATGAGTTACGCGCTAGCAGCAAATATGGCAAGTATGCACAAGCTGAAGAGTTTGCTAGAATTGCTGACCAAATACCAGCACATATCCCAAAATTAACAAAGGATGGTACGTCAAGAGATTTTGCGGTTTTTAGCCCAGAACCAGATCATACCGTATCTAATGTATATTCAGATATAATGGATTTTTCAGTAGTTAAAAACTCGAAAATAGATCCGAAGGTTGAAAAAAAATTAGATCAGTTAAGAAAGCGCCTTTTTAAAACTAAAAGACTTAAAAACCCTGATTTTGATGAGGAAATGATTGAACATCCAGAAGACAATCCTAAATATATCTATCAATCATTTATATCACCAATGTATGTTAAGTATTTAGAGTACGAAGCAAAATATGAAGAAGCTGAAGAGAATCTAACTGAATTACAAATACGTGTCAATGAAGGGGATTCGGAAGCTATGACAGAAATGGCTATCAATGGTAGAAATATGATTAGAAAACGTGACAGTGCCCTGAAACGTTGGGAGTCTTTAGGCTACAAAGGAAAGGTTGAGAAAATAATGAATTATATAGATGAAATTGAATCTAGTAATTTTATTACTGTAAAAAAACGCTATGAATCTGAGCTTTTGGCTGCAAAACGTACAGGTCTAGGAGGTATGAATACTTATTTTTATTCTGCACCAGTACCTGCAACAATTCTTGAAAACTCTAGAGGTTGGACAAAATTTACATTTAAAAAATCTGATTACGAAATGTCTAAACGTAAGACATCTCACGGATGGTCTGCAAAAGCAAGTTATTTTGGGGTTTTTGGAGCAAGTAGTAGTGGTAAAATAAGCAATTCTAGTTCAGAATATAACTTTAACGATTTTCAAATGAGCTTTAGACTTACCAAATGCTATGTCTCTCGACCTTGGCTAGGAAGTACATTTATTAAATCTCGTTATTGGAAATACTCTAACACTGGAAAAGACATTGTAAACAATCAAGTAGTTAGTGACGGAAAAGGCAAAGGTTTAATGCCAGCTATTGTAACCGAGCTTTACTTTGTGAAAGACTTAAAAATAGGGTTTAAAAAAGGGAGTAATTCATACAAGAAAGCCGAAAGAGAGATAAAAGCAGGAGGAGGCTTTGGTATAGGTCCATTTAGAGTAGGTGCAAAATACTCGCATAATGATTCTAAAGTGAATGCTTCAGGTGAACGTGAAGAGCAAGGTGTAGAATCTGACAAAATCTTATTAGTTGGTAGAAAAATTAACATCCTAGATTTAGCACCAAACCCATTACCATCTATAAAAGAAGAAGATTGGGTTGAAGTAAATTAAAATACGTAAAACTATTTAGTATAAATAAACCCAACAAGATTATGGAAACATAGCATCATGTTGGGTTTTAAATTACGCATCAATAACAACATACATTATGAAATTCTATATAGCTTGTATTCAAAAAATAAATGAAACCGTAAAAAATGGTATGGCAAATACAAACGAGAAGTTTGTGGCTTGCCCATCACTTCGTGTTTTCGAATCGTCAGATTTCAAATTTTTATCGGGAAAAGATCTTAATCAAAATGATTTTTTGAATAGCGAAGATATTTCCATGCAATTCAATTCCACATCAAATACAGTAGATTTTTGGGATATTGATCCCAATTTAAATTTATTTGAGCGATTTAAATCACGAATAAATCAACTAAAAACAAAAAGCAAAACACATTTAAAAAATGCGTTAAAAAAGGATTTTGATTTACTTTATAATGCTGATGAAACCGAGACCGAAATACTTGAAAATTATAATGAAAAATTAGTTGAATATGATGATTTAATTAGCCAGTTTGAAGATGTCGTTGAAGAGTATGATGTTGATTTAAGTGATAATGAAAAAAGAGCATTATCACAAAAACTTGATGTTATAGATAAAAAAATAGGGTTGCACATTGCACTTTGGAAGCTAAACGGACTTAAAGATACTGTAGATGATGCTCTATCACGAATAAACCATTTAAGTGACTTTGATCAATTCTTAGTTGAATTAAAAAATATAAAAAGCGACATTCAAAATGCTGAAGCTTCTGGTATCCAATCGTTAAGCACATTTTCAAAAACACAGATCATTCCTTTTGATTTTTATGCTAATGATCATGCTTGGAGTTCGCTAGAAGTCGTAAACACAGAATTAGATGCCTTGTTTTCAAAAGCAAAAAAATCATTGAAAGGCTATAATGAAAGTATTTTAGACTTCGATTACAAAGAAGATTTTATTGAAAAAGTAACGCTAAAGTATTGCATTATTCATATTAGACGTCCATGGTTTAAACCTGATGTTTTACAACATGATTTTGTTAACATAGGGAAAACTAAAAATACACTGTATGCCAAAAAAATTGTACTCATAAAAGACTTACGTGTTATTTTAAAAGAAGACTTAACAACCGTTGAAAAAACGAATATTCAAAAAAATAGCATCATAAAGTTTGGGCCTATTTTTATGAAAAGTCAGCTCTTTAAAAATAAAAAATCGCGTAAAGATTTTATAAAACCAATCACCAATAAAAAATTATATAAAGCTAATATATTCTCGAAAATAGATGCCAAAATCATGGCGGAATCGCCAAAAACAATGGCCGTTAACCCAAAGCTAGTAAATACCACTGTTATGTCAAGAGTGGCTATGAAATCAACTGCGATCAAAACAGCTAGAGTTGCAAAACCAACAAGAACTAGAAGTGGAAGAATTCGGCCTGTTGCTATTAAAACAAAACCTACTGCTATAGTTATGAAACCCCAAATGGCTATGGTGAAATTGGATGCTAGAAAAGCAATGTTTCATAAAATTAATTGGACGAATATTAAAAACCAGTCTAATATTCATTTTGCAATCCTTGATAAATTATCAAATGATCCCATATATAAAGCCGAAATTTCTATTAAAAACCGAAGCTCAAGTTTTTATAAAGAAATTGAAACAGATGAGGTTGGAAAAATAACAGTTCAATTACCTAAAGGAAGTTATGATGTAACTATTAGAAAAAATGGGTTTAGAGAAACTGGGTTTATTCAAGTCGTACAAGAAAATAAAAACATTACCATAACTAAAAAATTAGAGCCTGAAGAAATTGTTTACGACTCCTATTTCTTAATGGGAATTATCGGTGAACAAATTAAGCTTTAAAAAGGAATATTTCTGCTCTAATAGGGTGAATCAAACTGGGCTTAAGTAGATAATCAGTAGTGCTCAGCACACATATCTTAACGTTTTCAGGTTTCTAATTAGTAATGACATCATCATTGGAAAAGAAGGTGAATCTTATATACTATGAAACTAAAATTTAAAAGAAACAAAAGATTAAAATAGTATTCATTTAAAATTCAAATCACATGAAACAGTCAAAACATATTAAAATTTTAATAGCCATTGCAATTATTGCTGGTGCTTTGGGAGGAGTTGGTAATTATTTTATGCTCGATTTAAAACTAGATAGCACTACAAATATTATGAAACCTATAATTCTGGGCATCATAGCAGCGGCAGTCTTACCTTTATTTTTAAAATTAGTATCTAGTAATATTTTAGATTTTGTTGAAGAAAATTTACAATATAAAAACTACTTCAATTTTATGAGCTTATGTTTATTAGCAGCACTTTTTGCTGATGTTTTTTTGCAAGGTATTTATGCTAAAGTGTTTAATGAATTTACCGATGAAATTGCTATAATAGATCAGAAAATTGAACATTCTAATGAAAAAGTAGATTACGCCTTATACAATATTAAAAACGAAAAAGAAGAAGTTAAAAATCAAAACACCACAAATGAAGCGGCTAAAAATCTTAAAATTCAACAGTACGCCCAAAAATTTAATCTTAATAAGACAGAAGCTGCCATTTATTATAAAATTACCGAAAATAAAATTTCAGAAGCTAAAGAACTATATGAATTTGGAGATAAAGCAAAGATAGACTCAACGCTTACAAAGTTTAAAAAAGAAAATTTAGTAAAGGAATTTGACGTTAATAAAACCAAAATGATTGTACCAAAAACTAATTTTACAGTAAATAGAGCCGCTATCCAAAAAATAAATAACTAGACATAAGAATTGTACGTATTCGTCACCTCAACAGAATTCAAAACTGACTATAAAATCATTCATAAATGGTATACAACTGAAAGTTCGTTTTGAATCATATACTTACTAAAATCAATTAGTTATAATTAAACACATAGCTGTACATAAAATGAAATAATTGACTCGTTTCAACTACGACGGTGGCTAATCATAATGGGTTAGCCATTTTTTTATGTCTTGAAACAAAAAACTAGACGCTAAGTAGAGTGATTTGAAATAGACGGAACTTCGATACTTTTTTCGCTTGAAGCGAAAAACACTCAGTCCCTTATCTTTTTTTGAGCCGTAAACAGTATTAAAAGCGTCTTTTAAAATTTTAAAAAATCTAAATCCGCTTTCGCGAAAGCGTATACAACCCCCTAAAAAATAAAACAGCTATTTTTGTAATTCATATTTGCAGCCCCCCCTAAAATGAATAAATCATTTGCTATTGTATTCTTAAGTTTATGGTCATCGCTATGTGCTTATGCGCAGGTAGATGACAGCAAAATAGACTTCTCCTCTCCTACTGACGGCAAAGAAGAGGCTGCAAAGTATTCTAGCTTATTACAGGAGTATTATAAAAATGGGGACTATGAATTGCACAAAATATATAGCGACTCTTTATACTTAATTTCAGAACTCTACGGGATAACAGACATGAGTATTTTGGCGCTGAATAGTCAAGCAATTTATTACAAAAACAGAAGCAATAGAGAAAAAGCGCTTGAAATCTACCATAAAGCCTTAGATAAATGCAAGTTGATGCCCGATAGCAGTGGCCCAAAAGCCATGATTCTTGCTAATATGGGAAATATTTATACAGATATTGGTGCTTATAACAAATCCATTAAAGCAATGGATTCGCTACTTGTCATTACAGATACGATTAGACGTTTTACTAGAATAAAAGCCGCAGCTCTTGTTGGACAATCCACCAATTACCTAGAGTTAAAAGAGTACGAAAAAGCATTACAATTTGCAGAACGCGCTATAGACCTAGGCCAATCTATGAAAGATGAGGAAGTCATAGGTACTTCTCTAAACAATCTAAGTGATACCTATATAAAACTTGGTGATTACAAAAGTGCCTTGGAAACCACTGAAAAAGGACTTCTTCTTGCGGACATGCAAATGCCCACCAAAAAACGAGCTTGGCTCCTACTTAATAATGGGATTGCAAATTATCACTTAGAAAATTTTGATGCGTCTTTACAAAGATTAAAAGAAGCACTCACACTTGCTGAAAACAAAAAAATCTACGAAATAGCGATGTATAGCTATGAGTATCTTGCCAAGGTGTATGAGGAGAAAGGAAATTTTAAAGCTTCGTACGAAGCCCAGAAAGAATACTCTCGCCTTAGAGACCTCATAAAAGGCGATGAAAAAAAGGCGACGATTGCTGACTTATCACAAGATTTATCCAATAATGAAAAGACGCTAGATGCTGCGCAGGAAAAAATCATCACGGTTACAGAGAATAAAAACCGATTGGCTTGGTATGGAGGCATCTTTGTGTTTGTCATCGTAGGGATATTGTTGGTCTACATCAAAAAGAAAAAGAAAATCGAACAAGAAAAAAAGGCATTACAAAAACAGTATATTTCTTTAAAGAAAACAATAGAAAATAAGCCAACCTCATCGGCATCTGAAACAGAAAATACAGCGCTAAAGAAACAAGAAAAACCTTATAAAAACTCGTCATTAACAGCTGTAGATCGTGAAAAATACAAGACTCATATTTTGAGTTTAATGAAAGAGGAAAAGCCGTATTTAGACCCTGATCTAAGGTTAGCTGAGTTAGCTTCAAAACTAGACATGAGTGCCTCTCATTTTTCAGAGGTATTACATTATTGTTTCAAAGAAAACTTCTATAATTTCATTAATTTTTATCGCATATTAGAAGCACAGGAGCTCATGAAAAAACCTCTCTATAAAGAAGCCAAAATCATTGCGATTGCCTTTGACGCAGGGTTTAAAAGCAAAACTACGTTTAATCGTGTCTTCAAGAATGTTACAGGACAAACGCCTTCAGAGTACCGCGAAACCCTTTAAAACATAGCGTTTCAATCTAAAAAGAGGTTCCATTCCATTGAATGGAACCTCTTTTGATTATATAAGGTCGGAACTTTACGTATAAATAGTGAAATTTACTTAAAGTAATTGATACTTTCATATGAGATTCTTTAATGATACCTATTTCTATTATAAGAATCGATTCAAATGTGACCTAATAGTGACGGAACTTCACTAATAACAAATCTTTTTTATGCAACGTAATCAGAAAAAAGTTAGTGTAAATAGTTCATCTATGTAAGTATCAAAATGTATGTTTTATGATGGTATTGCCTAGAATGAAGTTTTTACTTCTTATAACTATTTTTCTTTGTGCCTGTATAGATTCCTATAGTCAAGACTTTACATCCGTCTGGAATACGAACTTATCCACTCCCAATAATCAAATAACAATACCCACAAACCCAGGATTCACCTATGATTATACAGTTGACTGGGGAGATAGTAATACAGATACAGGCATAACGGGCAATGTAACACATACCTATGCTACTCCGGGGAATTACACTATTCGTATTAGCGGAAATTTTCCTGCTATTTATTTTAACAATACTGGTGATGCAGAAAAAATTGTTGAGATTACTTCTTGGGGAAATATTCAATGGGAAAGTATGGAAAATGCATTTTATGGTTGTACCAACCTCAATTTTGATGCTATACCGCCACCAGATTTAAGCCAAGTCACTAGCTTAAAGAATATGTTTAGAGAGGCAAGTGTTTTCAATGGAATTTTGAATTCTTGGAATGTAGATAACATCACAGATATTTCTGGAATGTTTCAAGACTGTAATACTTTTAATAGGCCATTGGATGGATGGAACACAGGGAATATTAATGACATGTCGGATACTTTCAATGGAGCCGTAAACTTCAATGAACCTCTAGATAATTGGAATACAGGCTCCGTTACTACTATGGCGAGAATGTTTAGATCTGCTAATGATTTCAATCAAAATATTAATGGCTGGAATACAGCGCAGGTGACAGACATGAGTGATATGTTTAGCGCATCAGATATGGCATTCCCTTTAAACAATTGGAACGTACTTCAAGTAACCACGATGTCCAGAATGTTTAGATCCACTCCCTTTAATCAACCCCTTGACCAATGGGATGTCGATAATGTGACTGATATGTTTGAAATGTTTAGAAGTACTCCTTTCAATCAAAACATAAATAATTGGCAAGTCGGCAATGTCTTGAATATGGCCGGAATGTTTGAACGTAATTATGCGTTCAATCAACCTTTAAACAATTGGAATGTGAGTGGCGTCACAGATATGTCAAATATGTTTGCTGGAATTAATTCCTCACTTACCGCTTTTAACCAACCACTGGATATGTGGATTACCTCAAGTGTAACAAGTATGCGTGAGATGTTTGAATCCTCTCGCTTTAATCAACCTATTGAAGGTTGGGACGTAACTAACGTTACTGACATGTCTGGTATGTTTCGTAGAGCTGCAGATTTTAATCAACCTTTAAATGGTTGGACGTTGGATTCTTTAACCGACACAAGCGTCATGTTTTCTAGTGCTACAAGTTTTAATCAATTACTCAATAATTGGAATGTAAGCAATGTAGATAACATGGGATCAATGTTTAATGGCGCTTCTTTGTTTAACCAACCTATTGATTTATGGATAACAACTAACGTAAGTGACATGCGGTTTATGTTCTCAAATGCAACTGCCTTTGATCAAAACTTGGGTGTTTGGGATATTTCGAGTGTCACTTTAATGGCTAACATGCTAGATGACTCTGGACTTTCAGAAACGAACTATAACAATACCTTAATAGGTTGGGAAGCACAAACCGTTAATGAGAATGTAATTCTTGGGGCTACCAATCTATTATACTGTGATGGGCGTTTTGCTAGAGAAGATTTAATTACGAATAGTAACTGGACTATAAATGATGATATTGTAAACTGTAGCTTTGTTTTTTGTACAGACATCATCACCCCTGTTGATGGTGATATAAATGTTCCTGGTAATTTTGATTTAGTTTGGGAGGCTACACCCAATGCTACAGGGTATAGAGTCACGGTTACCAAAGATACAGGAGGTACAATAACAACCATTTTAGATAATTTTGATGTAGGAAATGTCACCTCTTGGGATTTTGCAGTAGATTTTGTTGCTGGTGATATTGTGACGGCACAAGTAGTGCCATTTAATGCTGAAGGTCCTGCAGAAAATTGTGTGACTGAAACCTATACCATTATTGATTCTTGGGTGAATAGTCCCGCAGCTTTTAAACTAACGTACAATACTGCTTTAACAAATACTGATAGTACCCCCAGCAATGAATTGAAAATTTCTAGAAATAATGGTTTTACCTATAATTATTCCATAGACTGGGGAGATAATCAATTTGATAATAACGTATCCGGAGATATAACGCATACCTATGATACACCTGGAATTTACACCATTTCTATTATTGGAGAGTATCCCGCTCACTACTTTAATTTTTCAAATACAGATTATTTCAAACTCTTGACTATTGACCAATGGGGAACTCAGCAATGGCAAAGTATGGACCAGGCATTTCTTAACTGTCAAAACATGACGTATAATGCTACGGATGTTCCAGATTTATCTCAGGTAGAAAGTATGAGAAGTATGTTTTTCAGTTGTTTTTTATTTGATGCAGATATTAATAATTGGGATGTAAGTAATGTGACAAATATGTCGAATACGTTTGCTGCGGCTTTTGTATTTAATAGCCCTCTAGATATGTGGGATGTAAGTAATGTAACTAACATGAGTGGCTTGTTTCTTGTAGCACGAGCATTCAATCAACCTATAAACAACTGGAATGTAGGTAATGTAACAAACATGTTTAGAATGTTTGATGCTAATGGTTCAGCATCAGCTTTCAACCAACCATTAAATAACTGGAACGTATCAAATGTTCAAGACATGAGCTGGATGTTTCGATTTACAGATAACTTTAATCAACCCTTAGACTCTTGGAACGTTTCTAGTGTTATCGATATGGAAAGGATGTTTGATAATGCAGAAGCATTCAATGGTAATATTTCAAATTGGAATGTGGAAAATGTAACCTCTATGGCTTCTATGTTCTCTAATGCAGATGTATTTAACCAAAATTTAAATAGCTGGAATGTGGAAAACGTTATTACAATGGAGTCTATGTTTAGCAGTACTAACATTTTCAATCAACCTTTGAATGATTGGGACACACTATCTTGTGTCACCATGGGATCTATGTTTTCAGGATCTGTTGCATTTAATCAACCCTTAAATAATTGGCAAGTAGAGACGGTCACCAATATGTCATTTATGTTTAGTGGCACCAATGTATTTGATCAAGACATAAGCAACTGGAATGTATCTCAAGTAACGACAATGAGAGGTATGTTTAGAAGTGCTGTACTTTTTGACCAAGCCCTTGCCTCTTGGGATGTGAATTCTGTGGTAAACATGGAGTCTATGTTTGAAAATGCGCAAGTGTTTAATCAGCCTATTGGTGGTTGGGATGTTAGTGCGGTTGCCACGATGGCTTCTATGTTTGAAAATGCACAGCTATTTGATCAACCTTTAATGGCCTGGGACACGAGTTCGGTAACCGATATGAGCTCTATGTTTGAAAACGCACAGGTGTTTAATCAAACTATTAATGATTGGGATGTTGTGAATGTCACCAATTTTGCCTCTATGTTTGAAAGTGCTCAACAATTTAATACACCATTGGATGCTTGGGAAACCAATGAAGCACAAAACATGGCTGCCATGTTCAAAGAAGCTGCTGTATTTAATCAGAATATAAATACGTGGAACACCTCTTTTGTAACCACTATGGATGCCATGTTTCAAGACGCAACGATGTATAACCAACCTATGGAAAGTTGGAATACTGCTTCAGTAACCACTATGAGACGTATGTTTAGCGGAGCTTCATTATTTAATCAAAATATAGATCCTTGGAATACACGAGCCGTCACGACTATGGAAGAAATGTTTGAAGAAGCCATCGCATTCAACACACCATTAAATAACTGGCGTGTATCTGATGTTATTAACATGGACCATATGTTTCAAGACGCGATTGCTTTTAATCAGTTTTTAAATGAATGGGATTTAGGGGAAGTTTCAATGAACAGCATGTTTAATGGAGCTACTGCATATGATCAAGTTTTAGGAGAATGGGATATGTCTCAAGTAACCAATTTGAGTAATATGCTAGATAATTCAGGAATGTCTAGAGATAGTTATGACACTACATTAATAGCTTGGTCAGGACAACAATTACCTCCCGGTTTAACCCTGGGAGCGCTAAACATTCCGTATTGTGATGCTTTTGAAGAACGCGCTTCTATAATTTCAGATTTTGGATGGAATATAGTAGGCGACATACTTGATTGCCCTCTTCCTGCATGTACTACATTAATTTCGCCATTAAATGGAGACATAGATGTCCCAGTAAACACAAATATTACTTGGGAACCAGCTCAGTTTGCTAGAGGATATAGACTTACAGTAACTTCAGTACCTGCCAACGCAAACAATGTAACCAACATTGACATCATTAATGATACAACCTATAATTTTACAAATGATTTTGCGGGAGGCGAAGTAGTAAACGTAACTATTGTTCCTTATAATGACGAAGGAGATGCTACCGGATGTGTTTTAGAAACATTTACAATTATTTCAGACCCTAATCCAACGATTCCAGAGTGTACATCACTTTCCAATCCATTAAATGGAGCCATAGGTGTTATAGTAAGTACAGATCTATCATGGGATCCCATAAGTAATGCAGATAGTTATATTATTTCAGTAGGAACAACACCTGGCGGTGTCGATATTTTAAACAATGAAAATGTAGGAAATGTTACGACATTTGATCTAGTAGATGACCTGCCTGAAAACACCCTTATTTTTGTAACTATACTACCTACAAATGATGTTGGTGACGGTATAGGATGCGCTGAAGAAAGCTTTACAACAGAGTTTATTCCTGTACCGCCAGGATGTACAAACCTTACATTACCCATAGATGGCGCTACTGATGTTGCTATTACAACTAACCTAACCTGGGATGCCGTGGCAGACGCAACTGGTTATTTGCTAACTGTAGGAACTACACCAGGAGGAAATGAAATTTTAAATGAGGTAGATGTGAATAACACCACAACATTTGATTTTGTAACAGACCTAGATGAAAATGAGACCTACTATGTTATTATAACCCCTTATAATAATATTGGTGATGCAATGGGTTGTACAGAAGAATCCTTCACAACAGAAACCATTGAATTTTTCCCAGACTGTACATCTTTAACAGATCCGCTTGATGGTGCTATCGATGTTTTGGTGGGAACAGATTTGAGTTGGGAAGCTTCGTCCATGGCCATGGGTTACCTATTGAGTGTGGGTACCACTTCTGGAGGAACCGATATCATCAACAACCAAGATGTAGGAAATGTCACCACGTTTGATCTTCCTGCGGACTTGCCCGAATTCACAGAAATATTTGTCACGATCATTCCCTATAATGATAGTGGAAATGCAACAGGATGTGCTGAAGAATCATTTACAACACAATTATTTATTCCTGATTGTGTCACACTCACTGATCCATTAAATGGAGCGACCAATGTATTAATTGGGACTGACATAAGCTGGACAACAGCTTCTACGGCTGCTGGATATATCTTATCTGTAGGAACTACCTCTGGAGGAACCGATATTATCAACAACCAAGACGTAGGGAATGTCACCACATTTGATCTACCAGCAGACCTACCAGAAGTGACTGAAATTTTTGTTATTGTAACTCCTTATAATGCGACAGGAAATGCCACAGGATGTTCAGAAGAATCATTTACAACGGAATTATTAGTACCCGATTGCGTAACGTTAACTGATCCGCTAAATGGTGCCACAGGCGTACTCATTGGCACCGA
>CAYGQJ010000119.1:0-1349 GCA_964351845.1 uncultured Flavobacteriaceae bacterium
TTGTGCTTCGCATATTACAAAAACCAACAAACAACCACCCCGTTTTTAATCTAGGTGGTTTTCGTTCTTTTATTAACTAAGTACACCCCACCAATAATCACCAATGATGCAACAAATTGCCAGAGCGTAAACTTTTCACCATCTAATATACCCCATGAGACGGAGATGATGGGCATGAGATAGGTAACAGAAGAGGCAAATACAGGGCTGCTTATTTGCACTAATTTATTAAACATTACTTTGGCCATGGCAGTTCCAAACAGCGCCAATATCACAATGTATCCAAGAGAAATTTGTACTTCAGGTGTTTGTAATAACTCCATTTTAAAAAAGTCAGAATACACTAATAAAATGATAGCAGGAGGAATCAAAAAAATAAAGTTTCCAGTGGCAATCGCAACAGCAGAAATATCCTGCATATACCGTTTTATAATATTGACGTTAAGCGCATACAAGACACTTGCAAAAATAACGAGTAATGCATACCAATAATTTTGACTTGGATTAATACTAGCACCGATGAGAATAAGCGCTATGGCACCTCCTAAACCTATTAAAACGCCTATGAGTTGGCGTTTTAGAAAAGAAACACCAAAGATGAGCAGACCCAATAGAAGTGTGAGTAAGGGAACACTAGAGTTGAGTATGGCGGCAATGGCACTATCTATTTCTGTTTCGGCATAGGCAAATAGAAAAACAGGAAGCCCTGTCCCTAAAACCCCAGAAATAATGATCCACTTCCATTCAGCTTTTTTGATGGTGCGTAAGCTTTTCCAGCCGATAAGTAATAAGAAAAATGCAGTAAATAAAATCCGTAAAGTCCCCAATTGAATAGGCGTAAGGCCTACAAGTCCCTTTTTAATCAGAATAAAAGAACTCCCCCAAATAATGGATAAAACTATGAGGTAAATCCACTTTAATGTGCTGTTTTGCATTGCAAAATTTTAGAAATGCAAAGTTCGGGAATTCCCGGGTGAGTTTATAAGTTTATACGTTTAAAAGTTGCTTTTAGGATAAATGCCGTCTGAGTACGCTTTCGCGAAAGCGGTCACAGGAGGATATAAAAGTAATTTTTAGTTAACCCACTCTATCGTCTCCATCAGATGGCGGATGTCATTTTTCAGGTATACGGCAGCGGGATAAATGCTATCGTAATTTGGTTTTGCATTAAAGTAAATAGATCCTGTGATAAAATGCTGGACGCTATCGGTGACATAAAATTGGGATTGAGAAGCTGCATTGCCTCGTACATCGTAAAACATACCGTATACATTTTGTAGTGTATTGACATACTTCTCTTCAATAATGTCATCTGCTTTTATAACATGCTCATAGGTGAGTTTTTGAGC
>CAYGQJ010000119.1:1449-13106 GCA_964351845.1 uncultured Flavobacteriaceae bacterium
TCTCTTCAATAATGTCATCTGCTTTTATAACATGCTCATAGGTGAGTTTTTGAGCGTCTTTTAATAGCGTATTTATATTGCCATCTACTTTTCGATACGTTAGGAATAAAGTCCCATCTAGACCAGGGTAGTGGATGGTAGCGGCACAATTCTCTTTAAAAGATACGTTGCTTATGTAATTGTTTTCAAAACTGTAATCGCAATCTGAAGGTGTGGCGACATAGCTCGCTTTTGGATAGGTGAGACTTAAAAATGCTTCAGGTTTGGGTAGTACATCGTCACCACAAGAGCAAAATAGTGCACAACAGAGTATCATATAGAAGTAAGAGCGTAGGGTCAAGGCTGTATGGTGAATTTAATTTGTTTAATGCGTTTTTTGTCTATGGCTTCCACAGTAAACGTATAACGATTGTGTTTTATTACTTCGTTTTTACGCGGGAACCCTCCAGATATCTCTAACAGGAAGCCAGCGACTGTTTCTGCCTCCCCTTTTTGGGCTTCAAATACGGAATCATCCTCTAAGTGAATAATACGATAAAAATCTTTTAAGGATGTCTTCCCATCAAACACATAGTTATTGTCATCTATTTTGGTATAAATAACATCTTCATCATCAAACTCATCACTGATATCCCCTACAATTTCTTCAATAATATCTTCTAAGGTAATAATACCGCTAGTTCCTCCATACTCATCTACCACAATCGCAAGGTGATTTTTCTTCTCTTTAAACTCAGCCAGTAAGTCATCTAATTTTTTGTTTTCAGGGACAAAATTAGGTGTTCTTAATAGAGAAGTCCAGTCAAACTCTGTTTCTGAAAGATGCGGTAATAAATCTTTTACATATAGAATACCAACAATAGTATCTACACTTTCGTCATATACAGGAATGCGAGAATATCCTTTAATTTTTATTTGTTCTAATATAGAAGGGTACGAATCTTTTTTGTCAAGAGCAAAAACATCCATTCGAGGACGCATGACTTGTTTTGTGTCTGTGTTTCCAAACGCGACAATACCTTGTAGTATCTTTTGTTCTTCTTTGGTGGTATCTCCTTCACTGGTCAGTTCAAGTGCTTGTGAAAGTTGATCTACATTAAAATTTGATTTCTGATCCCCGAGCTTAGCGTGTATGCGTAGAGTGATATATCGCATAGGTCCTGTTAAAGGCGTAAAAAGTACATCCATAAAACGTAGTGGGAACGCCATAAGACTTGCAAATTTCTTGTTATTTCTACTAGCATAAATCTTAGGTAAAATTTCGCCAAAGAGTAAAATCAAAAAGGTGATAATGATGATTTCTACAATGAATTTTACAGAAATGCCCCAAATGGTAGCTTGTATATCAGCAAACAACACTTCGCCTAGACTTGCAAAAAGAAGTACAATAGCGATATTTATCGTATTGTTGGCTACGAGTATAGTAGCGAGTAGTTTTTTTGGTTTTTGCAATAGTCGTACGACCATTTTCAATCTCGTATTTTCTTGATCTGATAACTCAGTATCTTCTAGGTCTGTAAGTGTTAGTGAAAAAAAGGCAACTTCGGCACCACTGATGAGCGCTGAGCATGCAAGTAATAGTATGAGTAAAATACTACTTATAAGTATGGAGCTATCAAAAGCTAGAAGTAGTAATAATAAGGGTTCAGGGTCAGGATCCAATCGTCTTTAAGTTCGTTATACGTAGTTTTAAAATGGAAGATCATCTACATCCTCAGCAGGATTTGTTTGTGGAGCTGATGATTGTGGTGGTTGTTGCGGTTGTTTTGGCTGTTGTTGTGTAGCTTGTGTAGGCGTATTGCTTTGTTGCGATTGCCCTTCTCCCTTTGGGGTAAGAAATGTAAAGTCTATACATTGTATTTCTGTACTGTACCGTTCAAGACCTTTGTCATCCGTCCATTTACGCGTTTTTAAACGACCTTCTATATATACTTTATCTCCTTTTTTGAGATATTTTTCACAAATTTCAGCAGCTTTATTACGCACAACAATGTTGTGCCACTCGGTATTGCTTACACGCTCTCCAGTGGTTCGGTTTGTATATTCCTCATTAGTAGCCAGTGGGAAGCGACCTATACTGTTGCCTCCTTCAAAGTAGTGCATTTTTACTTCATCACCTGTATGCCCTATGAGAATTACCTTGTTTATTGTTCCTGCCATAGTATCAAATATAAGAAAATATTAGGCTGTAATCTATAAACTTAAAGATAAGAATCGATGTAAAATCTGCATTGTCCAGATAAAAAAGTAAGGCCCCTGATAGAATTACCTAAAAGAGACCTTACAAAACTAAGCACGTTCAATGCGGTAAAGGAAGAGATGTGTTTAACTAATTTCTATCTCTTTGTTATAGGTCGTTGATCCATCTTTTACTTTGATGCTATAATTTCCTTTGTATGCCTTTGTAAAATTAAATGACTTGTGAATGGTTTCATTGTTTGTAATTGTTTCAGAAAAAACAATGCGACCTCGTCCATCTCTAATAGTTATAGTTACGGGGTTTACGTCTGGATTTAAAAGAATTACAGAAACTTTTTCACCTTTCTCACGGATCACCTTATCCGTGTCGATCGTAATTTTTGCTGATTTTTTTTCATCTGTAAATGTTTCGGATCCTGTTGCGTTTACGTATACACTTGTTGTTAAAAGTGTAAGAAGTAATGCTAATTTTAATGTGTTTTTCATACCATTTCGATTTTAAAGATTGATAACTAAATAATTAGGGTACAAACATACATTCAGAATACGGTTGGTGCTATTGCCATATATTCAGATTAATGTTCTAAATTAACTCCTGTGACGCATTTAAATAGCATACATGTTAATTTAGCATAGATTTATGGTAAATTTCTAACATTTTGATATAAGAAGCATCTTTAACTTTAACCAGAAAAACCCCATATGCTTTTACAAAAACCTACATTAGAAACCATCACGCCCAATTTTGGGAATTCGTTTACGTATCAAAAATTTGATAAAGAAAACAGAAATGATAATTCCGTGTGGCATTACCACCCTGAGTTAGAGCTTGTCTATGTAAATGGCGGAACGGGCAGGCGCTTAGTAGGGAGTAATCTTTCTTATTACACCTGGGGAACTTTAATCCTCGTGGGAAGTAACCTCCCGCATTGTGGGTTTACAGACGATCAAACGGGTAATACGTTTGAAACTGTGGTGCAGATGAAAGCCAACTTTCTTGGAGATGACTTTTTTAATATTCCTGAAATGGCTCCTATTAAAAAGCTTTTACAAGTATCAAAGCGAGGAATTGTGTTTTCTGGAGACACCAAAACAGAAGTAGGCGCACTCATGGAAGAAATGGAGCAAAAAACCGATTTTGAGCGTTTAGTTTCGTATCTCAGTATCCTTAACAGGCTTGCGACGACAAAAGAGTTTAGAATTTTAAATGCAGATGGATTCGCCTTATTATCTAATGTGCAGGATAATGACCGTATTAACTTGGTCTTTAATCATGTGAAAACGCATTTTAAAGAAGAAATTACCCTAGAAGCGATAGCAGCATTAACGCATATGACGGTTCCTTCTTTTTGCCGTTATTTTAAAAAAATCACCAATAAAACATTCACACAGTTTGTGAATGAATATCGTTTGGTACATGCATCAAAATTACTCTCAGAGCAGGCGATTAGTATTACAGACGTTTGTTTTGAGAGTGGGTTTAATAATTTTTCACATTTTAATAAACGATTTAAAGCCTTCACAGGTCAAACTCCATCAGCATACAGAAAACAGATTAAAACGATTCTGGATTAAACCCATATTTTTCTATAAAATTAGAAATAAGTACAGGAACTGGATAGGACCTTAGTGTTTCAATAGCGATGGCATCTTCTGGAAGTTGTGCTACATCAATAATCCAAAAAGTAGTGTGCAAATGCTGGTGAGATAGTTTGTGTATAACCGGCGTTTCGTTATACTTAGATACGCTTTTCAATGTGTGGGCGGCTGTTTTTTTGAGAAAGGGTTCGCTTTCGCGAAAGCGTACACCGTCAAACTCCCCTTCAAGCATCGGAAATTGATAGAGTCCTTGCCAAATCCCTTTGCCTGTTCGACGTTCTATGACGGTTTTATGGTCTGGAGATCTATATACTAAATAGTGTAGATAGCGATTTTTAACTTTTGTTTTTTTGAGCTTCACAGGAAGCATATGCACGCTATTTTTTTGAAGCGCCACGCAGGAATCATTAAAAATACAATGTAAACAATATGGGTTTTGAGGTTTGCATTGGATTGCTCCAAACTCCATAATGGCTTGATTGAAATTAGCAGGTTGCTCCTTGTCAATAAGCTCTTGAGCGAGTTCTTTAAACGCTTTAATCCCCTGTGTGCTATTAATGGGGGTGTCAATCCCAAAAAGGCGTGACAATACTCGGTACACATTCCCATCGACCACGGCGGTGGGTTCGTTAAAGCTAATACTGGCAATGGCACTAGCGGTATAATCACCAACCCCTTTTAATTTTAGTAATTCTTTGTAGGTGTTTGGAAAAACCCCTTCAAGATCTTCTACAATATATTTTGCAGCGGCATGTAAATTTCTGCCGCGGGAGTAATATCCTAACCCTTGCCATAGTTTTAACACTTCTTCTTCAGAAGCATTGGCAAGATCGTGTACCGTTGGAAATGCTTCTGTAAACCTTACATAATAAGGCAAACCTTGCGCAACTCGTGTTTGTTGAAGGATAATTTCTGAGAGCCAAATGCGATAAGGATCAGTGGTCTCCCTCCAAGGCATCTCGCGCTTGTTTTCTAGGTACCATGCTATAAGTTTTTTAGGTAAATTCAATGGAAAATTATGTTTTTTGCTAATTTATATACTTATATACTTATTTTTTAAAAGATTATGCTTGAAAGTTTGAAATTATAATGCTTATATTTGCGAACTTGAAAATTTTAACCCCTAAACAATTATTAAAATGACAAAAGCTGATATTGTAGCAAAGGTATCTGAAAAATTAGGTATCGAAAAGAATGATGTACAAGCAACTATTGAATCATTCATGAGTGAAGTTAAAACCTCTTTAGAAGGAGGAGATAACGTTTATTTAAGAGGATTTGGTAGCTTTATTATCAAAACAAGAGCGGAAAAAACTGGTAGAAACATTTCGAAAAATACGACTATCAAAATTCCAGCGCACAACATACCTGCGTTCAAACCTGCAAAAGTATTTGTAGAAGGTGTAAAGACGAACGTTGCAGTATAATTTAAGTAACTTATTAAAAGAATCATTTTATGCCAAGTGGTAAAAAAAGAAAAAGACACAAGGTAGCAACGCACAAACGTAAAAAAAGACGTAGAGCAAACCGTCACAAAAAGAAAAAGTAGTCGTAGACTACTTTTTCTTTTGAATTATACATATACCATTCATCATCTATTCATTTAGATATGTAAATACAGGTGCATAAAATGGCTTCACTTAAATTTTGCATAGCTTAGCTATGATATAAAATCTATTAAAGTGATTGTCTTTCTTAAGTTCATCTTCCTTGGATGGTGATACCTTATGCGTAATTCATAGTTCTTTGACATCGTAACACAATAGCCTTACACCTTGAGGACTTTGAGTTACACCGTATTTATTACATTTTGTATACACAAGTATGCATACACAACACCTGTGATAAATTATTGTATAATCCATTTGTTACGCGTACAGCGTGATGGATAAAAATTACTAAAGAGTGAATAAAGAATTAGTTATTAGATCTAGTTCCTCGGCAGTTGATTTTGCCTTATTAAAAGATGGAAGACTTATAGAACTTCACAAAGAAGAAGACGGAAATAAATTTAATGTTGGTGATATTTATATTGCAAATATTAGAAAAACAGTTTCTGGATTGAATGCTGCATTTGTTAATGTAGGTTATGAAAAAGATGCTTTTTTGCATTATCATGACTTAGGTCCAAAACTTCCTACACTTCTGAGTTACATAAAACGTGTAAGCACAGGTAAATTAAAAGATTATTCTTTAAACAACTTTCCTTTTGAAAAAGACATAGACAAAAACGGTAAAATTACCGATGTCTTAAAACAGAAGCAAAGTGTATTAGTACAAATCGCCAAAGAACCTATTTCTACAAAAGGCCCTAGAATAAGCAGTGAGCTTTCTATAGCGGGTAGATATATTGTTCTCGTGCCTTTTTCTGATAGAATTTCTATTTCACAAAAGATAGAAAGCAATGAAGAAAAAGCACGTCTTAAACGATTAGTGCAAAGCATCCGTCCTAAAGGATTTGGTGTGATAGTACGCACAGTTGCACAAGGAGTAATGGTCGCCGAACTAGACAAAGACCTACAGAATTTGGTAGACAAATGGGCTACCATGAGTAAAAAAATTCAAGGCGCACATCATCCTAGTAAAGTGCTTGGGGAAATGAACCGAGCATCTTCAATATTAAGAGATATCTTTAATGATAGCTTTACGGGTATCACCGTAGATGATGAAACGCTTTATTATCAAATCAAAGAATACGTAAGCGAGATCGCTCCCAAAAAAGAGAGTATCGTAAAACTATACAAGAGTCCCACGCCAATTTTTGAAAAATTCGGAATAGAACGACAGATTAAAACATCTTTCGGGAAAACCGTATCTATGAGTAAAGGAGCGTATCTTGTCATAGAACACACAGAAGCACTGCATGTAGTTGATGTAAATAGTGGTAACAGATCAAACAAAGCAAAGAATCAAGAAGATACTGCGCTAGAAGTAAATATGATCGCCGCTTCAGAAATGGCACGACAATTAAGTCTCCGAGATATGGGAGGAATTATAGTCGTCGATTTTATAGATATGAACAATGCAGACAATCGTAGAAAACTCTTTAATCATCTCAAAGAAGAGATGAAAGATGATCGCGCCAAACACAAAATATTGCCGCCTAGTAAATTTGGATTGATTCAAATTACAAGGCAACGAGTACGACCAGAAATGAATATCAAAACACGCGAAGTAGATCCAAACGGAGCTGGTGGTGAGATAGAAGCGCCTATTGTTATGGTGCAAAAATTAGAAGGTAAACTTGATAAAATTCTTAAGAATGGTAACACAAAAGTGACGCTTCACGCGCACCCATTTGTTGCTGCTTTTCTAACCAAAGGATTTCCATCCATCCGTTCTAAATGGTTTTTAGAACACAAAAAATGGGTAAAAATTATACCCAGAGACGCTTACACGTATCTTGAATACCGCTTTGTAGATAAAAGCGGTGAGGAAATTAACATATAGAATTTAAAACCCCGTTCCTAAAAAGGAATGGGGTTTTTTTGTGCCTAAAAATCAACCCGTACTAGAAAAGGAAATAGTAACTTTAGCGCATGTTACAACCATCTGTAAAAACATACAGCGTAGAAGAGGCTAAGCGAGCTTTAGAGCGTTATTGCGTGTATCAAGACCGTTGTCATCAAGAAGTGCGTAAAAAGCTCTTAGAAATGCGTATGATCCCTGATGCGATAGATATCATCATAGGGCATCTGATTGAACATAACTTTTTGAATGAAGAACGCTTTGCAAAAGCCTTTGCCCGCGGAAAATTCAATCATAAATATTGGGGGAAACAACGTATCGTACGAGAATTAAAACAGCGACAGATTTCTACTCCCAATATCAAAACAGCGCTTTTAGAAATATCTGAAGAAGATTATATCGTCATGTTTGATACGCTTTCGCGAAAGCGTATACAGCAACTCTCCAAAGAAAAAGATAAATACAAAAAAAGAAAAAAACTAGCCGATTATCTACTGTACAGAGGCTGGGAAGGAGATTGGGTGTATGAAAAAGCACGGGAATTAGTTCCGTAATAATTCTATTTTTAGTTTAATCTAAAATATGTTTTTTGCCTACCAACATAATTAATTTACTTTTGCCTTATGTATACCAGGGCAGAAGAAAATTATTTGAAATGTATCTTTCATTTAGAGCAGGAACAAAAAGGGCCTATCGCGACTAATGCGATTGCCCAAAAGATGCATACCAAAGCATCTTCTGCAACCGATATGATACAGCGTCTTGCAGATAAAGAGCTTGTTGCTTATCGCAGATATAAAGGCACTACGCTCACAAAAGAAGGAGTTGCTGTCGCTGTCGCTGTGGTCCGTAAACACAGGCTTTGGGAGGTTTTTTTAGTAGAAAAACTCAACTTTCAGTGGGATGAAGTGCATGAGATTGCAGAGCAGCTAGAGCATATCCAATCTGAAGAATTGATTACACGCTTGGATGCATTTCTAGACCATCCAGACTATGATCCGCATGGAGATCCTATCCCTGATAAAGACGGAAATATTAAGAAAACAGAAAAGAAAGTCCTCTCAGAAATGAGTAAAAATCAGCAAGGAATTTTGGTAGGTGTTCGAGAGACTAGCGGAGAGTTCTTGCAGTACTTAGACAAGCGTAAAATTGCTATTGGTTCAAAAATCAAAGTGCTTGGAAAAGAATTTTTTGATGGTTCTATGATTATTCAAGTTCAAAAAGAGCAATTTTTTATATCCAAAAAAATTGCTGAAAATTTATACATCCAAGTAGTACACTAAAAATCAATAATTTGAAAAAATTACTTATCATCGCTTGCCTTTTAGGGCTCAGTTTTAAAGCCCTGGCTCAAGAAGCACAAACAGCATCTGTTCCGGATCTTGTGACAGATCGACCAGATGCCACCGAAGCACCCACTGTAGTTCCGATAGGGAGTTTACAGGTCGAAACGGGAGCGTTTACAACCTCTTTTGAAGAAAATGGAATCAAAGAAGAAGTCTTTGGATACAATACAACCTTATTGCGCTACGGAATTCTTAAAAATTTAGAATTAAGAGTCGGTTGGAATTTTGAAGAAGTACAAACTACGATTAACGGAATGGAATCAGGGGATGTTGCTAGTGGATTATCTCCATTATTATTTGGAGCCAAAATTGCCATCGCACAAGAAAAAGGGTGGTTTCCAGAAGTGGGATTAATAGGTCATATTTTTCTTCCCTTTACCGCAAGTTCTGATTTTAAACCAGAATTTACTGCCGCCGATTTTAGATTTGCGTTCAACCATACTTTAAGTGACCGTTCTGGGATTGCATATAATGTTGGAGGGCAGTTAGGAGGAGCCTCCGCTGAGTTTTCATACATCTACACCTTTGCCTATGGCTATGCTATTACAGATAAATTAGGCGCCTATGTAGAACTCTATGGAGATTTGCCAGAAGATAGTAGTGCCAATCATTTTTGGGATGCAGGGTTTACCTATGCCATCGCACCCCTTATTCAGTTAGATGCCACTATAGGACAAAGTATCACAGAAGGGCAAGATCTATTAATCAGTGCCGGTGTGAGTTTTAGAATCGATAAAAAATAAACAATGAACATAAAACAGATTCTCGTATTTCTTTTCGCTTTAAGCGTGCTTAGTTGTAAAAACGAAACAGCTTCCGAAAATGAAAGAGTACAGGTAGTCACTACAACGTCTATGATTACAGATCTTGTAAAAAATGTAGGCGGTGATTTGGTAGACATACAAGGACTGATGGGAGCAGGTGTAGACCCGCATTTATACAAAGCAAGCGCGGGTGATGTGACAAAACTAACCAACGCCGATATTATTTTCTATAACGGATTACACCTAGAAGGAAAACTTGTCGAAGTCTTTGAAAAAATGGGATCTGCCACAAAAACCCAAGTAGCTTTAGGAGAACAATTGGATACATCAACCCTTATAGGTTCTGATTACTTTGCGTCAAATTATGATCCGCATGTATGGTTTAATATCCAGTATTTTAAAGAATTTGTAGGAGTGGTTGTGGGTACGCTTTCGCGAAAGCTTCCCCAACATGCAGACCAATTTAAAGCAAATGGGGATGCCTACCTCGCCCAGTTAACAGCCCTCGAAAAAGAAATAAAAGGAATGATTGAAACGCTTCCTGAAGAAAAACGAATTTTGGTCACAGCGCATGATGCGTTTAATTATTTTGGTAAGAGTTATGGTTTTAATGTGGTTGGTTTACAGGGATTGTCTACAGCCACAGAAGCAGGTGTAAAAGATGTACAGCGATTGTCGCAATTTATCATAGACAATGATGTAAAAGCAATTTTTGTAGAAAGCTCCGTGCCAAGGCGTACCATAGAAGCACTAGAGGCTGCGGTAAAAGCAAAAGACCATGACGTGACAATAGGAGGTTCACTATACAGTGATGCTTTAGGAGATACAGGAACGATTGAAGGGACCTATATAGGGATGTTTAGGTATAATGTAACGACCATTGTAGAGGCATTGCGATAATAAGATTTCCGCCAGAGTTTATCCTGAGCATAGTCGAAGGGCGGAAATGAAAAAGAAGTGTATGGAGGATAGGAAAATAGCAGTTCGTGTAGATGACTTAACAGTCGCTTATAATTATAAGCCCGTATTGTGGGATATAGATTTAACCATTCCAGAAAGTGTATTGATGGCTATTGTTGGCCCGAATGGCGCTGGGAAATCTACATTAATTAAAGCCATATTAGGTATCATAGAACCTATCGCAGGAAGTGTTACGATTTATGATAAGCCGTATGAAAAGCAACGTAAACTTGTTGCCTATGTACCTCAAAAAGGAAGTGTAGATTGGGATTTTCCTACCACAGCCCTAGATGTCGTGATGATGGGAACCTATGGAAAGTTAGGATGGATAAAACGCCCTGGGCAAAAAGAAAAAAAAGCCGCGCTTGAAGCCTTAGAAAAAGTAGGTATGTTGCCTTTTAAAAATCGGCAAATTAGTCAGTTAAGTGGTGGGCAGCAACAACGTGTTTTTTTAGCAAGAGCCTTAGTACAAGATGCGTCTATTTATTTTATGGATGAGCCTTTTCAAGGCGTGGATGCTACCACAGAAATCGCCATTATCAATATTCTAAAAGAACTCCGTAAAGCAGGTAAAACGGTGATAGTCGTGCATCATGATTTACAAACCGTACCAGAATATTTTGATTGGGTGACTTTTTTAAATGTCAAAAAAATAGCAACCGGCCCTGTCAAAGATATTTTTAATGATGATAACTTAACCAAGACGTATGGGATTAACTATAAGGTGGCGGTTAATAAGTAGTCGTTAGTCTTTAGTCGTTGGTCATTTGTTGTTTTTAAGTAATCTAGACACATTAGAAAAATGGAAGAAGTTAAATTTAAGTTTGAAGATTTAAGGGTTTATGAAAAGGCACTTGACTTTATTGACGATGTCTATTCAAAAATGAAGGACTTTCCAAATGACGAAAAATTCAGGCTCACTTCTCAATTTATTAGAGCGGCTACTTCAATAGCACTTAACATTGCTGAAGGAGCTGGTGATACAGATGCTCAGTTTAACCGGTATTTAAAGATTGCTCAAGGAAGTATTAAGGAATGTATTGTCTGCTCCACAATCGCGGCGAGACAACAATTTATTTCTAAAGAAGATGATATGGCTTGGAGATTTGCATTATCGACAATGGCTAAAATGATTACAAACCTCAGTAAGTATTTAAAATAATTGATGTATCCTAACATTTCACCAATGACTAACGACCAATGACCAACGACTAACAACAATGGACCTCAAAGAATATTTTAGTTTAGTATTTTCAGATTATACCTTACGTACCATTACGTTAGGGACGGCTATTCTTGGTGCTATTTGTGGGATGTTAGG
>CAYGQJ010000120.1:0-6871 GCA_964351845.1 uncultured Flavobacteriaceae bacterium
CCCAATTCCATTTCTGAAATTCCTTTGTAAAGCAAAACTGTTGCTTTATTTTTTATGGCCGTAGTTGCCTTGGGCGTCAGTATTTCAAGCGCTTTTGTATACGCTGCATTTTCAAAATAACGTTCTGCCTCAATAAGTGCGTTATCTTCTTCTCCGCCACGAGACACTAAAGAAGGGATATCTGATGTGGTATAATACGTAACATATAAATCTTGAGGGGTTTGATCTTTTGGCAATAATATACTTATCGTAATAATAACTGCAATAATCGCAGCACTCAAGTAATAAAACCACGGACGCTTTTTCTTTGAAATATTGTTTTTATAATCAGATTGCGCTTGTAGAATCGCTTCTTTAAGTTGCGCAGTTTCCTTGCTCTTAAACAAGGCTTCATATTCCTGAATTTTTTCAGGAGCCACTTTTTTTACAAAACTCCAGTCATTCTCGTCTAGAGATGTTATAAGTTCTTTTTGCAGGAGTACGCTTTCGCGAAAGCGTACATCTTCAGACATCCGTTTTTCTACAATTACATTTTCTTCTTTTGATAGATGACCTAACAAATAGGACTCTATATATGCGTTTTCTTCTTCTAAATTCATAATTCTTTCAAGGAATTATAACGTTTATCACTAGTGATGGTTTGCATAAGTTTGGTTTTGCATTTAAAAACCCGCTGCCTTGCAACAGTTTCTGAGCTATACCCTAGCCTTTTTACAATCTCATTATAGGAGGTTTTTGCAAAAAACAATTGCAGTACTTTTTTACAGTTTTCAGAAATGAGCTCTAATTTTTCTGTAAAAAGTTCCCAACGTTCTTGCTCTAACGAGGCTAATGCTAAATCTCTTTCTTCACTTTTAAGTTCGACTATACCATCATCTGTTACCCTTGTTTTGGTTTTATTTAATTCCCTACGCCATAAATTTTTACATGCTGTAAACAAATACGCTTCAAAACTACTTTTAATTTCAAAAGGTTCTCTACGGTATCGTACTGCAATTTGCATCAATGCTTTTTGAAAAACATCTTCAGCATCTACTTGTTGCCCTTTATTCTGAAGTACAAATTTTTTTACTTTAGGAAAAATAGCAGCATAAATCTCTGTAATAAGCTTAGAATCATTATTTAAAAGTGCAGTAAGGTAAACCGTATTTTCAGGCATTCGAATCATTGATTAGATAAACAAAAATAAACTTTTATATTTACAGGGTAACAAACAAAAGGGTTCTGTAACTAGAGAGTAATTAATAGTAATTTTAACCCTAAACCCTTTTTTATGAAAAGTACATTTTTTAAACCACTAACGACTCTTTTTATTTTAATTTTAATGGTATCATGTAGTATTGATTCTGAAGAAAACACGGAGCAACTAAACGCAACAGTTATTACACAGGAACGTATCGAACAACAAAATTTACCAGCGAATACTCAGAAGTCATCTGCTCAGACTTGCGGAGATGTTAATTTACTCGTTGCTTCTGACGACTTCAACTTTTATTACATGTATGTAGAGTATGAACCAAACTCCACAAAACAAGAAAGAAATGCCATTAGAAATCCATACTGTTACAGGATGGTATCTGTTACACCTTGTGCAGCTAATCCTAATGCAGAAATTTGGCATATAAAAGGCTTATGCCCTGCTTATATGGATTGTAAACCAGATATTGTAAAACCAACAGACCCTAATTTAAGATCAGTAGAATTTTCAAATACTTGTATTTCTGCTCCTATATAAATTAAAAATACGGCACCTCTTATTTTTTTGGCTTTGTGGATTGTTTTCAATAAATAATCTACAAAGTCAAAATTATTTTGATGCATACCGCTCTTCTTATAAAAATCAAGGATATGCATATAAAGCTACTGTAGATAGCTTATTAATAGTATGCGAAAATTCTGATGATTATAAAAGCTTAAGTGGTATCGCTTCTCATTTTTCAACAAGGATTTATGGTTCCCATATTTCAGAAGCTGTACATTATGGAAAGCTCGCGTTAGACAAGTTTCCATCATCAGAAAAAAACACACCACACTTCGCAACACTACAATTTCGTTTAGGCTTTTTTTATAGTCAGCAAAATGACTTTGAAAAAAGTAATGCACTTTATCTTGCCATTATAGAACAAAACACAAATCCCGCTAGAGTTGCTCAATCTTATTCTAGATTAGGGTTGTATTATAGCTCACAAGGTGATTATTATAAAGCCATTGATTATTTTAAAAAAAGTATTTCACTTTTTGAAAAACAAAACAATTACAGAGAGCTTGTCAAACAGTATATTAACTTTTCAGTAGTATATCACCAACAAGGGAGTAAAGAGAGCTTTCTTAAGAAGAAAGAAATGCTAGACAAAGCACTCGCTCTTGAAGAAAAAACAACCATATCTCCTGAAGATACATATTACATATACACAGGATATGCGACATTTTACACACAAGAGGCTACTTTTGATTTTAAGAGTGCCAGAAACTATCACTTTAAAAATTTAAAATACTTGGCACAAGAAGGTATTACTGATTACAATTGTGATATCTACGCAAACTTATCAGACTTATATAACATTGCTAAAAAAGACAGCGCCTTATATTACATAGAAAAAACAATAAAAGAATGTCCCGGCGCACTTAATCAATCGGTTTCAAGGCATCATTTAAGTCAATATTATAGGGGTCGTAAAAATGCGAGTAAAGCCTTAGAGTACATTCAGAAATCTCTTACTGTTAGCACAAATAAGAAGAATAATAAAAATACAATCCTCACAAGAAATGAACTCAATGAAATTCCAGAAAAAATAAGGGTTTTTGGGGCTTTCAAAGAAAAAGCAGGAATTCTAGAAGATTTATTTGAAGAGAATAAGGATCAAAACGAACTGTCTCTAGCATTAGACAACATATTGATTGCGGACACCTTAATTGATCTTATAGAAGAAGAAAGCCAAGAAGAAAGATCTCAATTACTTTGGAGAAGAGAAGCCTCATCCTTATATGCCCAAGGAGTTCGGGTATGTAAAAAGCTTAACAAACCCGATGTAGCGTTTTATTTTATTGAAAAGAACAAAGCACTCTTGCTTACTTCAGAAATTGACAAAAAAGTTAATAGTAAAAAACTCCCTGATGCGCTTCAAAAAAAACAATTAACCTACAAAAGGGAGATCCTAGCCTTAGAAAATGCCATTTCTGAAATAGAAGACACTGAAAAAGCAAAGAGACAACAAGAAGTACTCTTTGATCTCAAAACAAGCTATCAGAAATTACAAGACTCTATTGCACTCGCATTTCCTTTGTATAAAGAGAGCAACATACATACTACGCTTACTACAATACATCAAGTCCAAAAATCATTACATCCTGATATCGCCATCGTTTCATACATATGGGGCAAGCCTGAAGGTGGAGATGAGATCATGTATGGCATCTATGTAGACCATACCTCAACAGAGTTATTTGAGATCAATGACGTAAAAACTTTAAAAGAACACATCTTTCAATATCGAAATGCTATCTCTAAACCTTTTGAGACAAAAATTGAGCAAGAAAACTATCGTACCTCTGCGTATGCGTTATATAACATATTATTTCCTACAAAAACTATTAAAACTGTGATCACTGGAAAAGAGCTCCTTATTATTCCTGACGGAGAGCTGCAATATGTTCCTTTTGACTCGTTTTTAACTTCTGAAAATCCGTCTCAATACCTCATTAAAGCGCATAAAATAAACTACGCATACTCTTTATCATTCTCAGAAAGAAACGAAGCCATACAACGAACATACAATACTAAATTTACTGGGTTTGCTCCTGTAAACTTTTCAGACAATACTTTACATCCACTACAAAAAAGCAGAAAAGAGATTACAACTATAGAAGATATTATAGGGGGAAGATCATTTCTAGAAACTACGGCTACAAAAGACAACTTTCTTACCAAATCACAATCTAGTGAGATTGTACATTTAGCAACGCATGCAGACGCTTCCTCAAACCCATGGATTGCTTTTTATGACACTACGCTAGCATCTCATGAATTATACACCTATCAAAACAATGCAGAACTCATCGTCCTGAGCGCCTGTAACACCACCATAGGTGATATTGCACCGGGAGAAGGTGTCATGAGCTTAGCGAGAGGCTTCTTTTATGCGGGAGCAAATACCGTTGTATCTAGTTTATGGGAAACTAATGACAAGGCTACTTCAGAAATTATGACTACTTTTTACACACATTTAAAAGAAGGAAAATCAAAATCTGATGCCTTACATAAAGCAAAATTAGCATATATATCTTCAAGTAATCTATCACAACAATCTCCTTACTATTGGGCTCCTTTTATCTTGATAGGAGAAGCAGAAAACTCTTTATACACGAACAACACATCTCTTATTTTGGGTGTTTTATGTATAGTCATGTTACTTATCATCACACTTTTATATTTTAAAAAAAGAAAAAGAAAATTCTAGGGTAACAAAGTTCATGTAATGGGAACAACAAAGGGAACACAAAAAATAAGCCCTTGAACAATTCTGTTATTTACCAAGTAACGCAATTATTAAAATTAAATAAAATTGCTTTTGATAAGGAAGAACTTGCATTTCAAATAGAAAGCCACCCATCCTACCCAAGTCTACATGCCATTACAGGCGTTCTTACTCATTTTAATATAGATCACCTTGCATTAGTTGTTCCGGCAACCAAAGAGGTATTAGACCAACTTCCTGACGTCTTTCTTACGTGTATGAAAATGGAAGAAGATCAGCTTTTTGGTATTGTTCTAAAAAAAGGAGATTCACTCATTACATACTATGATGCTAAGGATAAAAAAGAATATACTACACAAGAATTCTTACAATACTTCACAGGCATTATCGTCGCTGTAGAAAAAGAAGAAACAGAACGCCCATCTGTAAAAAACAAAAAAGCGACATATTTGAGAACAGGTCTATCTGCAGGTTTAGGGTTTTTGCTTTTAGGCCTGCTCTACCAAACACAACTTACCATGGGGATAATAGGGTATGGCATCATCGCTTTTTTAGGTGTATTTATAAGTATTGTGATTATAAAACAACAATCAGGAATAGAAACCAGTATAGGCAATGCATTCTGTTCAAATACAAATACAACTAAAAATTGCAATACCGTTTTAGCATCTAAAGGCGCTTCGCTATTTGGAATAAAACTCAGCGATCTGAGCCTACTCTATTTCATAGGACTTTCTTGCGCTGTTGTCATTTTATCTATACTACAGTATGCCATCACCCCTTTATACATACTAAGTTTTATAGCGACACCTATCACACTCTATTCTGTGTATTATCAGTACGCTTTCGCGAAAGCGTGGTGCCCATTATGCCTCGTTATTGTAGGAGTATTAGTCGTACAAACTGGAATAGGCATTTTTCAAATTAACGATCGTATACAAATCAATGCACTATTGGTGATAGGAATTGTATATACACTCACCTTAGTCGCTTGGTTATATATCGAACCTATATTCCTTGCATCAAAAAAACTAAAAAAAGCAACTATTGACTTTACAAAGTTCAAAAGAAACTTTGTTCTTTTTGAAACGTTACTCACACAAACACCCAAAAAACAAACACGTATTGAGCAAGTGGCAGAAATAGTTTTAGGTAATAAAAATGCCGCGCTATCAATAGTCGTAGTCACAAATCCTTTTTGTGGACATTGTAAACCTGTACATACCTTATTAGAAAACATATTAAAAAGATATAGTGATTTAGTATCCATTACAGTACGTATCAATACAAACGTAGGCAATAAAGAATCAGATCTCTATAAAATTACAAGTCGCTTTACAGAAATCTTCCATACAGAAGGGCAAGATAAATGTTTACAGGCGATGCATGACATTTATGGAGGTATGCTCCCTATACATTGGTTAAAAAAGTGGAAAAAATGTATTAAAGAAGAGCAGTATGAACAAACATTGATAAACCAACAACACTGGTGTGTAGAAAATAAGATAAGCTTCACACCAGAAATTCTAGTTAATGGGCATGCATTCCCATCGGAATATGCTCGTGAAGATCTAAGCTATTTTATAGAAGAATTGAGTGAGGCATCTCAAAAAGATCTAGCTTCATTTTCTCCACAACCCCAACAAGCTATAATAATAAAATAGCCCTTAAAAAAGGGCTATTGATTTGAACAATATTCTCTCGCGAAGAATAGACACAATCTGTGAGTGTCTCTAAATGTTCGCAGTAAATGTAATTTAAATAATTAAAATCATGTTAAAAAACATTTCAAACTTAGGAAAGACCTTAAACAAGGCAGATCAAAAAACTATCAATGGAGGAAAACTACCTGCTCCACAATGCGATACCGATGAAGATTGTGGATCTAGTGTTAATTATACCGATCCATTTTCTGGTCATGGTACATGCTATCATGTTTATTGCGGTACTGAAGACTTACAATGTCATATGGTATTATGTTAATAATAGTTCTTTAAAGTATTAGAAGTAAATCTTCTGAAATTCTTTTTAGATCATATATACTTGAAAGCGAGCTACACACCTGTAGTTCGCTTTTTTGTTTTGTACAAAAAGTAACTTCTCCAAACCGCTAAGCACCTAAAAAGTTAAATTTCAATTCATTTTAGTGTTAAAATTCAGATTATCAGTGTTTTATATTTAATATTTCTTTAATTTTAGATAAAATCCACTTAAATAATAATCTGATTATCAATCTACTAAAAAAGTAGTTTAAAATATTCTTGCAAGGATAGACATACGCCTTGAGTGTCTTCAATAGATCAAGGTGATCATTAAAACTCAAAATGTATTGTAACCATGAAAAAATTAGGAAAACTAGGCGAGCTACTTAACAGCGCTCAACAAAAATCAATTAA
>CAYGQJ010000120.1:6971-12930 GCA_964351845.1 uncultured Flavobacteriaceae bacterium
TCTTATGTTAAAAAATATTTCAAAATTAAACGGAGTTCACAAACTGAACAATAAAGAACAAAAAGAAATTAAAGGAGGCCAAAATAATTATGGATGTCCTATCTATACAGCAAGAGAATGTAGAAAATGTGGTGGCATACCTTTTAATGATGAAGATGGATGCTGCTTAGGCAGTCCAGAAGTACAGGCATGTCTTGCTAATTAGACGGTATAGATTAGTCTTTATAAAATAAATAGAGAAAGGTTTTATATAAAATCTTCCTCTATTTATTTTCATTTCTAGTAAAATTAACTCTTCACATCCAGCGCATCTCTGAGCGCATTTCCAACCAACATAAATGCCATGACGAGTAGCATAATAGCAAGCCCAGGAATCACTGCCAAATAAGGTTTCCCTAATATAATATAACTATAATGGTCTTTGATCATTGCTCCCCAGCTTGGTGTAGGAGGCTGTGCACCTATTCCCAAAAAACTCAATCCACTTTCAATAAGAATCGCTCCTGCAAAATTTGCTGCCGATATCACAATGAGTGGTGCCATAATATTGGGTAAAATGTGTTTTATAATAATACGCCCATGTGTGTATCCCAACGCTCTAGCTGCGGTGACGTACTGCATCTGCTTTACACCCATCACCTGCCCTCGCACCACACGAGCCACTTCCACCCACATCGTGAGTCCTACGGCTATAAATACTTGCCAGAAGCCCTTTCCTAAAGCCAAAGTGATTGCAATGACCAACAATAAGGTAGGAATCGACCAAGTGACATTAATCACCCACATAATCGCAGCGTCTACTCTCCCGCCAAAATACCCCGCTAACGACCCCATAAACAGCCCAATGATGAGTGAAATAAACACCGCTACAAATCCTATAGAAAATGAGATGCGAGCGCCCACAAACATTCGGCTTAGCAAGTCCCTTCCGTATTTATCAGTGCCTAGTAAAAATTTTGTTGATGTGATATGCGCTTTCGCGAAAGCGGACACCTCTACCCCCTCCTTCATTTCTAAACGCTTAGCAATCCCTTCAATATCATCTCCGGCGTAGGGCGTGTATACAATCGCATTTCCTTCAATCGTATACGAAGTAATAGGAATTTCTGTATCGTTATTTTGCTTTCCAAAAAAAAGAGAAGACACCGTAAATGATTCCGCTTCTATAGAAGAAGGTATGGTTAACATAGTCACTGAAAAGCCAGGACCTCTCGAATGTATAGAGAGGTGCATCTGATTTGCATTCTGACTAGTGTCGGGTGCAAATACATAAGCAAACAGGGCAATCGCTCCACAAAATACGATATAGACCAAACTCAAAACGCCCCAAAAGTTTTTTTTGAACTTTTGGAGCGCTAAACTTGTGAGTGAATTTGTGGTTTGCGACATCAATTAATCCTTTATGCCCGCAATTTTACTCTTTCTTATATTGTTTATTTTTAGGTCTTGTAGTACATTAAGGGCTTCCTCTACATACACATCACTAGCAAGACTTTTATGCCAGCGTTCTCTTTTATCTTTTAAAACAGTGTCATTTTCAAAAAGCTTTAATTCATACGGCAGTGATTTATACGTTAGATTTGACGTATAATCATCGATGGCGTCAAAACGTTTTGTTTCTTCCTCACTTTTTAAAACTTTAGCTTTATACCCTTCATAGGTTAAATCCCATTTTGTATCCTCACGGCGTTCTTTAAGCCATTTTGCATAGTCATTGATGAGTTTCAGTTGTTCACTTTTTGAGATACGAGCAACACTATTTTCTATTGTTTTCTCATAATCAATGTATCCATCCCAAGCGTCATAACTCGCCGCTCTTATTCTATCCCAAGGCAATGGATTTTCTTGATCACGTTCTCCGATATCTATATAGCTATATAAGTCTGGAACAACAACATCACTCTTAACCCCTTCTAGTTGCGTAGATCCCCCATTAACACGGTAGAACTTCTGTATCGTTACTTTAAGTGATCCTATGTCGCCATAATCATTAGAGCGTAACCATCTGTTGAGTGGGAAGAAACGTTGTACAGTCCCTTTTCCAAACGTCTGCTTTCCTCCTATGATAATCGCTCTTTTATAATCTTGCATAGCTGCTGCAAGGATTTCACTTGCCGATGCCGAGTTTTCATTCACGAGAATCACGAGAGGACCATCCCATAAAATTCCTTTATCCTCATCGTTCAAGATATCAGGCGTATCGTCACTCGATTTTACTTGAACTACAGGGCCTTCTTTTATAAAAAGTCCTGCCATGTCTACCACCGCTTTAAGCGATCCACCACCATTATTACGTAGATCTATAACGAGACCTTCCATTCCTTGTTTTTTCAAACGAATGATTTCTTGTTTAATATCTGATGCTGCATCTCGGCCTCCAGTATTGTCTGTATCAAAGTAGAAACTAGGAAGGTTAATAACTCCATACGTACGATCATCTTTAAGAACCGCTGCAGACTTTGCATAGGTTTCTTCTAATAAAACCACATCTCTAGTAATCTTAATATCCTGGATACTTCCATCTATCTTACGTTTTACATTAAGTGTTACCTTGGTATCTTTAGGGCCCTTTATAAGCTTAATCGCATCATCAAGACGCATCCCTTGTATACTTGTTGCTTGCTCATCTCCCTCTTGTGATACTTTTAAAATAATATCACCCGCTTGTAATTCTTCTTGTCTCCAAGCAGGTCCTCCAGAAATAATATCGGTCACATGCACAGCACCGTTTCTTTTTTGAAGACGTGCTCCAATACCTTCAAACTGACCACTCATACGTTGGTCAAATCTATCTTTGGCAACAGGCGCAAAATAATTAGTATGGGGATCAAATTCTTCTACAATAGCATTTAAGAACGTTGCGAAGTAATCTTTACGTTCTAGTTCTTCCGTAAGATCAAAGAAATTTTTTGTGTTTTCTGCAATTTCCTCTCTTGCTTTGACCTCTAGTTGCTCATCGTTGAGCACCTCATCTACCTCTTCTCCATCAGCAAGTAATGTTTCTTGCGTATCTTTCATATCATAAAAAGTACTCAAACTGCTCAATTTTAATTGCAATCTCCAGCGATCTTTGATTTCCTTTTTATTCTTAGCATAGTCTAATTTTTCGTACTCTGTATCGATACTTTCACTCTTTGAAAAATCAAATGGTTTTTCAAGAATGGTGCGTTGTGCTTCTTGTGCCTCTTTAAAACGCTCTACATAACGTGTGTAAGTAAGATCAAAAAAGGTAAGGTCTTTTGCTTTGACCATATCATCTATTTTGTCTTTATATGCCGCAAACTCTTCGATATCTTTTTTATGAAAAAATCGTCTGTACGGGTCTAGTGCATCTATATAATCTTCAAAAACAGACTCAGAGAATCCATCATCCATGGCTTTTGGATCAAAATGTCCACGTTCAATTACATAGGAAATAAGATCTAGTAGTAACTTATCTTTATCAGGGTCATCAACTTCTTTTGTAGTAAAACTACAGCTCGCCGCAGAAAATAGGATGGCAAGAGCTATTAATTTTAAATTACTTTTCATAAACGTATGTATTTGCATTTTTTTAACTCCCAATGTACATTAAAAATTGTGCCACAATATATAAAACGGTTGTAATATTTTGTTAAACCTTCCGTAAAACAGTTTGGCATATAAGACAAGCAATTTACGTATTTTCGCGCATAGAAACTAACGATATATACTAATGGCAAAAAAACCACTCATCCTCATTACCAATGACGATGGCATCACCGCAAAAGGGATTCGCACCTTGATTGAAGTTATGAAAACGATAGGAGACATTGTGGTGGTTGCTCCAAATAAACCTCAGAGTGCGATGGGGCATGCCATTACCATTAATGACACCTTGTATTGTGATCCTTTTGTTTTTGATCCAAAAGCGACACACAAAGAGTACAGCTGCTCTGGTACACCTGCAGATTGTGTGAAACTAGCTACACAACAAATACTAGGTCGTAAGCCAGATATTTGTGTCAGCGGGATTAATCATGGAAGCAACTCTTCTATCAATGTGATTTATAGCGGCACCATGAGCGCTGCATTAGAAGCAGGTATAGAGGGCATTCCCGCTATTGGTTTTTCATTACTTGACTATAGTGAACATGCCGATTTTGACGCGTGTAAACCCTTCGTAAAATCTATTACAGAAAAAGTATTACAAAACGGACTTCCGAAAGGAGTTGTGCTCAACGTCAATATCCCTAAACTGCCTCTTGAAGCCATTAAAGGCATCAAAGTATGCCGTCAGGCAAAAGCCATGTGGGTCGAAGATTTTGACAAACGTAAGAGTCCACAAGGTCGAGATTACTATTGGTTAACTGGAGAATTTGTCAATGAAGACAAAGGCGAAGACACCGATGAGTGGGCACTCTCACAAGGATTTGTGAGTATGGTTCCTGTTCAATTTGACTTGACAGCACACTATGCTATTCAAGAACTCACCAATTGGGATCTTTCTAAATAGGAGATCTAAAAGAGAGATGTATACGCTTTCGCGAAAGCGTATAGAGAAACCTCAGAAAGGATCACTATTTTTGTAACAGTATAAAAGCGATACATCGCAATCACAGCAACCCATTATTTATGAAAAAAGAAATTGGCATAGGCATACTTACAGGACTTATTGCAAATGTAGCAGGCGTATACCTTTATATTGCGGCATTTTCTGATGATGCTTTTATGACAACGATTCGCAAATCAATGTCTGATGGTTTTTTTGGTAAAATTGTAACCCTAGGGGCTATTTTAAACCTCTTGGCCTTTTTCTTATTCATCAAGAAAAAACAAGATTATAGAGCCCGCGGAGTGCTGATGATTACGGTGATTATCGCAGTGACCGTAATGGCACGTAAATTCTTTTAAAGTGAAATATTACATACTTGTAGGAGAAGCCAGCGGAGATTTGCACGGATCAAATCTCATGAAGGCTTTGTATCAGGAAGACCCAGAAGCAGACATTCGTTTTTGGGGCGGTGATCTCATGCAAGAAGTGGGCGGCACCCTCGTCACTCACTATAAAGAACGGGCCTTTATGGGCTTTATCGAGATCTTAAAAAATCTCTTCACCATTCTTGGCTTTATAAGCGCCTGTAAAAAAGACATCGCTTCGTTTCACCCCGATGTGATTGTTTTTATAGATAATTCGGGATTTAACTTACGCATCGCCAAATGGGCTAAAGCAGCCGGCTACAAAACACATTATTACATCAGTCCGCAAGTGTGGGCGTCTCGTGCAGGGCGAATCAAAACCATAAAAGCGACCATAGATCATATGTATGTGATCTTGCCTTTTGTCAAAGACTTTTATGATAAATACCAATACCCTGTCCATTTTGTAGGACACCCGCTTATCGATGCGATTTCAGGACGTACCCAAGCAGATCCTGATGCATTTGCCAAAGAACACGATCTAGATGAGCGTCCTATGATCGCTTTATTACCTGGCAGTCGTAAACAAGAAATCAGTGCGATGCTCAGTGTGATGCTGAGTGTGGTAGATGACTATCCAAATTATCAATTTGTGATTGCCGGAGCACCGAGTCAAGAACCGTCTTTTTATGCACCTTTTCTTAAACATTCTCAGGTACGGTTGATTATGAATAAGACGTATGACATATTGAGTTTTGCCAATGCCGCGCTGGTCACTTCAGGCACTGCAACGCTCGAAGCTGCTTTATTTAAAGTACCTCAAGTCGTGTGTTATAAAGGAAGTCGGATTTCTTATGAGATTGCCAAGCGTATTATCAAACTAGAGTACATTTCACTGGTGAATTTGATTATAGACAAACCAGTCGTCACCGAGCTGATCCAGAACGATTTTACCACCAAAACCTTAAAAGCGTCTCTCAATCAGATTCTAGATGACTATCATCGGGCGACCTTGTTTCTAGACTATTATGACCTAGAAAAAAAACTAGGCGGACGTGGCGCAAGTGCCAAAACTGCAAAG
>CAYGQJ010000121.1:0-12901 GCA_964351845.1 uncultured Flavobacteriaceae bacterium
AGGAATTTCCAAAGTAGGCGAGAACAAGCAATTACTTATAGCCATTGTTGTAAACAGTTTTTTATTTTAATAGTTCATTTAATTTAGACTTTAATTTTTCGGCGTTCAGATTGGAATCAATGACTTTGAAATCACTATTAAGTAAAAAATTTGTAGGATAAGATACGATTCCGAATTGGTCATTAATTTTTTTGTCAGTATCCCACAATGAAATCCAATTGACTTTATCATCAGTTAAAGCTTTTTCCCATTTCTCTCGGCTATCATCTATAGAAACCCCAACAATTTGAAACTCTGATTTGTCGAAATTATCGTAATATTTACTCATATTTTTATTTTCTTTTCTACAAGGTCCACACCAAGAAGCCCAAAAGTCTAATAAAATGTATTGTGATTTTATATCATAGAGTGAAACTTCATTTTGATTTATATTTTTTAATTTAAAATTCTTTACCAAATCGTTTTGAGAAGGTTTTTTCTTTATTCTCTTAATAAAAGAATTTATTCCGCTTCCTAATGATTTTCCATAATGACTTGACTTAACAGAATCGCTTAAAGTTTCATAAAGTCTTACTACATTATTATTAATTCCTCCGTACTGATACTTTAATGCGAAAAGACTAATTTCTGTATTCGGATTTTCCACAACATAGCTTCCATAAGTTTTCTGCCTTTCACTCCATATGTTACTATATGCGTTACTCAGACTATCTATGGTTTTATTATCTTCCAATTTTGTAATGTCAATCCCATTGTCTTTATGGTTATTATATTTTTTCATTACAGGATTTAGTCTACTTGCAAGATTATCAAGCTCTTCATTAAGTTTTGAGCTGTCAATTTTACTATTATAAATAGAATCCGAAATATTAAAATTCATTATACCTTTTTCAATAAGAAACATCTTTAAATCTATTTTCCTGCCAAATTGAATAGGAACAGAATTTGAACCAAATTGAAATAAAAATTTATTGAAAAACTGATAGTTTAAGCCTACTTTGGGTGTGTGATTTATAGTATCATTTGTTAATATGCCTTCAGTAGGCACATTAATACTATCTATTTCTAATTTAAACTTACCTTCAGGATTTACCTTAATTGATTTTGTTATGAGTGAATCCTTATAAATGTATTGAAGGTAGAGATTTTTATTTTTGAAATCAGAATTAGTAGTTCCTTCGATAACTGAAATATGCCTTTTGCTATTTTCTTCTTGACAACTAAAAAATAATAAAAATAGCAATGTTAACTTTAAAAGGCATTTCATATTTCTGTGGGTTTGTTAAATTGTTTACAACAATGGAATATAGGATATATGTCCTATGTATTCCATGTATTTACTACAAATCTAACGGATTTTTAATTGATTTAAAATTGTTTATTGCTACTTGGGTATATATTTCTGTTGTTTTTGTAGTACTATGTCCTAATAAGACTTGAATGTATCTTAAATCTGTTCCGTTTTCTAGTAAATGGGTGGCAAATGAGTGTCTTAGCATATGAGGAGTAACTTTTCTTTTAATATTAGCTTTTAAAGCAGCTCTAGACACTATAGCTGCTACACTTTTTTCAGAGTATTTCAACCCTTTAGGAGATTCAAATAAATACTTTCTTGGTCTCCATTGGATATAATATACTCTTAAATCCGATAAAACTTTTTTTGATAATAATGAATAACGTTCTTTATTATTTTTAGCATTTCTTATATGTATCATCATCCGTTTACTATCAATATCGGTGAGTTGCAATTCTAATAATTCACCTCTTCTTAGTCCGGCAGAATATAGCAAGCTTATAATACATCGATGTTTGATATTGTTAGTACAGTCAATCATGGTAATAATGTCTTCCTTTGCGATTACTTTAGGTAATTTTACTTCTTTTCTTGGTCGCTCTATACTATAAAACCGATTGGGCATCCCCATGACAACTTCATAGTAGAATTTAATACTATTAATAGCTTGATTGATATAACTATTAGATTTATTCTGTTTAATAAGTACCTTTATATATGCTCTTACATCATGTTCTGATAATACAATAATATCCTTGCTAGGGTAGTGGTTAATAAACTTTTCAAATTGTGATATATACGTTTTACACGTGTTGAGTGCATATCGTTTAAGTTCTAGTTTTGTGAGATATGATTCTGGAACATATTTATAAGAAGCGGTATTAGCTCTATTGCGATACCAATTTATATCGACAGGTTGATTCTCTCGCTGTACCTTTTCTTTAAAAAATGAATTCCCATTTACCCAAGCTACTCCTTTAAACTTTTCAAATATTTCATCTATATTTTCTTTAGTATTTATTATGTATACCATTGAAAACTGCTTACTCCACTTAGGCTTAGGAAGCTCTTTAATTAAGGCTTGAATCACTTTATCTGGATGGAATTGTATTCCAATCATCTTTTGTCCATTAATTAGTAAATGTTTTAAAGTGATATGTTTAGCAATATTCATTATACAAAAATGAGAGAATTAAAAAACATAGTAGTATTTTAGTCGGATAGTATTCGAATAAAATTCATGTAAAAACTACTTAATGAATAGATGCCCATATTGTGATACTGAAATTACAGGAAGATCTGATAAAAAATATTGTTCTATACATTGTAAATCTGCCCAACAATATCAAAAACGCAAATCTGAAGAAACGCTATACTATACTATTGATAAGCAGTTAAAAACAAATCGAAAACTTTTAAAAGCATATAATAAATCAGGGATGTCTAGCATTCGTAAAGAAAAACTACTATCAGCAGGTTTTAATCCTAACTATTTTACGCATTATTGGAAGAATAAGAAAGGGCAAGTCTACTTATTTTGTTATGAATATGGCTTTTTAGATTTAAAAGAAAATCAAAAAGAAAAATATCTTTTGGTAACGTGGCAATCCTACATGAACTAGGCGTTATCTTTTTTGAAATATAGATACTTACAGTGTATGATGGTGCTTCTTATGTATAACGTAGATGTCTTTTTTTAAAAGAGTCAAAATACGTTACGCACTAAAACAACGCACTTCGATATGCTACGTGTGACACTCCTTGTAGGCTTTTATAGGGCTAGATTTTCGCGAAAGCAGAAAAAAAAGTATGTAGTCATGAGTCTATGTGACGTGAGACGTTAGTCTTGATCCGCGAGCGTATGAGTAGGAAAGTAATAAACCAAAAAAACCACCCTGTTTCCAAGGTGGCTGTATATATAGAATTGCTTCTACTTTTCCTCTTTCTTCACAAAGAGTTGATTTTATCAAAATTTATTATAAAATCCATATATTCCCTCTCCTTTGGAGAGGGCTAGTGCTTGTGCTGAACTCGTTTCAGTAGTGAGGATATTACCCATCAAAACGATACTGCCCGTTTTCTTCAAGGTCGGCAGCGATTTGATTACGTAATGCAATCACATTCGGTTGATTTTGATACTTGGTAAAACGCTTTAGTCCCATGAGCATCATATGCTGTTCATCGCCTTCGGCAAATGAAACAATCGCTTCTTTAGCTTTGGTTTGGATGATGTCTACCGCATTAAATAAGTAGAGTTGTGTCATCGCAATTTGTGTGGCTTGACTCTCTACGCCAAAACGTTTCGCATTTTTCTCGGTACGTAAGATCGCACTTTCTGACATATAGATTTCAATCAAAATATCGGCAGCACTCATCAGTAATTGTTGGTGATCTTCTAGTTGGGGTCCGTATTTCTGTACAGCAGCTCCAGAGACCATTAAGAATACTTTTTTAAGCTTCGCTAATAACGCTTTCTCTTCCGAGAGTGTTTCTGAGTAATCCGGAGTTTCAAATGAAGGAATACCAACTAATTCTTGACCTACTGCAGTCGCAGGGCCTAAGAAGTCTACGTGTCCTTTCATGGCTTTTTTGACTAACATCCCCACAGAGAGCATACGGTTAATCTCATTGGTACCTTCATAGATACGCGCAATACGGGCATCACGCCACGCAGATTCCATTGGGGTATCAGCACTAAAGCCCATACCTCCAAAAATCTGAATCCCTTCATCGGTAGTTTGCTGTACGTCTTCAGACACCGCTACTTTTAAGATCGAGCACTCAATCGCATATTCTTCGACGCCTTTTAATTCGGCTTCCTGATGTGTATTTCCAGCCGCTTCACGCATGGCGATACGGTCTTCTATGTTTTTAGCCGCACGGTAGGATGCCGACTCATCTACATATACATTGGTGGCCATTAAGGCTAATTTGGCTTTAATCGCGCCAAAATCAATGATAGGTGTCTTAAATTGAATACGCTCTTTGGCATATTTGATAGACTCATCTACAATACGACGTTGTGCATCTAGACATGCCGCAGCGAGTTTAATACGGCCTACATTTAAGGCGTTCATGGCAATTTTAAACCCATTACCGCGCTCAGAAAGCATATTTTCTACCGGTACTACGGTATCACTAAAGAAGACCTGACGGGTAGAGGAGGAGTGAATTCCGAGTTTCTTCTCTTCATCTCCCATAGAGATCCCATTACTAGGATCGTTTTCTACGATAAACCCAGTGATGTTTTTATCATCTTCAATACGAGCAAACACGATAAATACATTACAGAACCCTGCATTTGAAATCCACATCTTCTGTCCAGAGATTTTATAGCTCTTTCCATCTTCAGATAATACCGCTTTGGTCTTTCCAGAATTTGCATCAGAACCAGCTCCTGGCTCTGTCAAGCAATAGGCACCAAACCACTCACCAGTCGCCAATCTTGGGACGTATTTTTTCTTTTGTTCTTCATTCCCATATAAGGTAATAGGCATGGTACCAATCCCTGTATGTGCGCCAAAAGCCGTACTAAACGAGCCTGTCGCTCCAGAGATATAATCACACACCAACATCGTCGATACAAAGCCCATTCCGAGTCCGTCATACGCTTCTGGCACGGCAACACCTAGTAATCCTAGCTCACCTGCTTTGCGCATACACGCCTCTGTAAACGCATAATCTTTTTGCTCAAAACGCTCCCAATGTGCCCAGATCTCACGATCTACAAACTCTTTGGTACTGTCACGCATCATTTTTTGCTCTTCACTGATGTCTTCTAGGGTAAATACATCTTCACATGCCGTTTCTTTTACGAGGAATTGTCCGCCGCGTAGGATTTCTTTTTCTGTTGCTTCTGTGCTCATCTTCTCTGTTGACTTAAGACGGTAAGACATAATACGTAGGACCTGTGTCACTAGCTTTATCTTTCGTCAGGTTATTAATTTGGTGTTATTATATTTTTTATGTTTCGCTTTCGCGAAAATTTATTCTTATGTACTCTATTTACTGTTTGTATATTGACGTTGTCAATGACGCGAATCAGGATTTAAAAGACTCACAAATCAAGACTTCTTTGATTCATTTTATAAGAAATAGAGTAATACTCTATTTCTTGTTATGCCTATTTATTGCTGCGTTTACGTTACTTTATTTATTTTAAAATAGAGTAATACTCTATTTTAAAACTATTTTCAGTCCTGACTCCTGATTCAGAAATGCGCTAGCATTTATGTCCTGTTTCAATTTCGCGCAAGCGAAATTATTTAAGGAACTCATAAATCCCAGCCGCTCCTTGTCCAGTCCCTACACACATCGTCACCATCCCGTATTTACCGCTCATATCACGTTTACGCATCTCATCAAATAGCTGTACAGATAATTTCCCTCCCGTACATCCTAAAGGGTGCCCAAGGGCAATCGCACCTCCGTTGACATTGATAATACCTGGATCGAGGTCTAACTCACGAATCACAGCGAGTGATTGCGAGGCAAAGGCTTCGTTTAATTCAATCAGTTCAATATCTTTTTGTTGTAATCCTGCTTGCTTTAATGCTTTTGGCACGGCTGCTACAGGGCCTATTCCCATGATACGTGGTGGTACACCTGCCGCTGCATAGTTGACCATACGTGCGATAGGCTCTAGGTTTAACTCTTTCACCATGTCTTCACTCATCACCAGTACAAACGCAGCGCCATCACTCATTTGTGAGGAGTTTCCTGCGGTCACACTCCCGCCAGCTGCAAATACAGGGCGTAGTTTATTTAATACCGCGGTGCTTGTTCCTGCACGAGGACCTTCGTCTTTAGTGACGGTATATTTCTTAGTAGCTTTCTTTCCGTTTTCATCTATATACGTCTGCTCCACATCAATCGGTACGATTTGATCTTGAAAACGATCTTCCGCAAGGGCTTTTAAGGCTTTCATGTGGGAGTTATACGCAAACTCATCTTGGTCTTCACGAGATACTTTGTACTCATTAGCTACGGCTTCTGCGGTATTTCCCATACCCCAGTAGTAATCTTCATGTCCTGATTTTACGATATCGTAATTCAATTCAGGTTTAAATCCTGTCATCGGTACAGAACTCATCGACTCGGCCCCTCCTGCAATGATACAGTTTGCCATGCCTGATTGGATTTTGGCAACCGCCATTCCAATCGTTTCAATTCCTGACGAACAAAAACGGTTCACGGTCACCCCAGGTACATCAATAATATCTAATCCCATCAACGAGATCAAACGTGCCATATTGAGTCCTTGCGAGCCTTCTGGCATCGCATTTCCTACGATGACGTCGTCGATACGTTTTTTATCAAAGTTGGGTAACTCATTCATCATATATTGAATGGTTTCTGCTGCCAACTCATCTGCTCGCTTAAAGCGAAATACTCCTTTTGGTGCTTTCCCTACGGCGGTGCGGTAGGCTTTTACTATGTATGCTGTTTTCATAAATCTTCGATTTAGACTTAGGACTTACTTCGCTTCGCTTGTTGACGTAGGACGTAGGACTAAAGTGCTTCCATAAAACGGGTGATCATACCCTGAATAGATTGTATTTTCTTTTCTAATTTTTTAAATATCTGTTCTGAAATATATTCTATTTCAAAAGCTATAACTAATTGAGTCTCCCACTCAAATGCACTACCTAATGCAGTTTCTAAATATTGTTTAAAATGTTTCTCTGTTCCTTTTGCAGTTCCTTCGGCAATGTTTGAAGAAACAGAAACAGCGCACCTTTGTAATTGACTTGATAGACCATAACTTTCTGACTTCGGAAAATTTTTAGTAATACTATAGGTTTCTTTTGCAAGTTCAATACCCTCACGCCAGATTTTTAGTTTTCTAAAATTATGCTTTGCAGCCATGTTCTAGTTTATCTTTTTATTATAATTCTTAATTTTAATAAGAGTCTTTTGTCTTTTCTACTATATTCTCAAATGGACTTAAGACTAACTCGCTTTGCTCGTTGACTTAGGACATAAGACTTTTTTTTAGTCTTATTGTTTTATTTCGCGGAAGCGAAGTTTCAACAATTTAGTCTTATGTCTTATGTCAGATTGCGCAGCAATCAATTCTTACGTGTTTTCTACTATATTCTCAAATGGACTTAAGACTAACTCGCTTTGCTCGTTGACTTAGGACATAAGACTTTTTTTTAGTCTTATTGTTTTATTTCGCGGAAGCGAAGTTTCAACAATTTAGTCTTATGTCTTATGTCAGATTGCGCAGCAATCAATTCTTACGTGTTTTCTACTACATTCTCAAATGGACTCAAGACTAACTCGCTTTGCTCGTTGACTTAGGAGGTAAGACTTAATTTAGTCAGAGCTTTAGCTCTTGTCCTACGTCAGATTGCGGAGCAATCAAGTCCTAGGTCATTTTCGCGAAAGCGAAATTCAAACCTAGTTACGAAGCGGTTTCCCTCGCTTCAACATATGCTCAATACGCTCCAATGTTTTTCGCTCAGTCGTTAAGGATAGGAAGGCTTCTCTTTCTATATCTAATAAGTATTGTTCTGATACTTTGGTAGGTTCTGAAAGATCTCCTCCTGCCATCACATAGGCGAGTTTGTTGGCTATTTTCTTATCGTGTTCTGAGATATAGTGACTAGCTTCCATGCTGTCTGTTCCGACTAAGAACATCCCTAACGCTTGCTTTCCTAATACCAATACGTCATTGCGTTTTACAGGTTGTGTATAGCCTGCATCTGCCATGAGTTTGGCATGTGCTTTTGCGGTAGCAATCTGACGGTCTTTATTGACCACAACAATATCTTTTCCTTTTTGTAGGATGCCTGTGTCATAGGCTTCATATGCCGAGGTGGATACTTTTGCCATACCGATGGTGAGGAAATGTTCTTGAAGGACATTCAGCTCTACATCGCCTTTTTTAAAGGTATCTGAAGCACGTAATGCCATTTCTTTAGAACCTCCACCACCTGGAATTACTCCTACGCCAAATTCTACGAGTCCGATATACGTTTCGGCAGCAGCGATTACTTTGTCTGCGTGTAGTGATAACTCACATCCACCTCCTAACGTCATACCGTGTGCAGCAGAAATAGTAGGAATGGCTGAGTAACGCATACGCATCATAGTGTCTTGGAAATATTTGATTGCCATATTGAGCTCATCATATTCTTGCTCTACGGCCATCATAAAAATCATTCCGATATTGGCTCCTACAGAGAAGTTCGGTCCTTGATTTCCGACGACAAGTCCTGCGAAATCTTTCTCAGCAAGATCAATGGCTTTATTAAGCCCTGCGAGTACGTCACCGCCAATGGTATTCATCTTACTTCGGAATTCTACATTTAAGATACCGTCGCCTAAATCTTGTACAGAAACGCCTGAGTTTTTAAAGACTTCGGTTTGTTTTCTGATGTTGTCTAAAATGATAAAGGCATCTTGTCCAGGGACTTTGGTTTGTACTTTGGAAGGGATATCATAAAAATGTGTAGCCCCTTCTTTTACAGTATAAAAGGAAGCATTTCCTGAGGCGATCATTTCTGTTACCCAAGGGGCAACCTCAAGCCCTTCGGCTTCCATGAGTTTGATTCCTTTTTCGACACCAATGGCATCCCATATCTGGAAAGGTCCGTGTTCCCAACCGAAACCAGCTTTCATCGCGTCGTCTATTTTATAGAGCTCATCGGTGATTTCTGGAATGCGGTTTTGTACGTAGGCAAATAGATGTGCAAATGATTTGCGGTAGAATTCGCCTGCGTTGTCTTTACCGCCCACAAGTACTTTAAAACGATCGACTACATTGTCGATGGTTTTTGTGAGTTCTAGGGTGGCGAATTTTGCGCGTTTATTAGCGCGGTATTCTAAGGTATCTAAATCTAGCGAAAGGATTTCTGTTTTCCCTTCGGCGTTTTTTGTCTTTTTATAAAATCCTTGTCCTGTTTTTGACCCGAGCCATTTGTTTTCCATCATGGTATTGATGAACTCTGGCAGAGCAAACAATTCCTTGCGCTCGTCTTTAGGACAGTTTTGGGCGATTCCGTTGGCTACATGCACAAGAGTATCCAATCCAACAACATCTACGGTACGGAAGGTCGCTGATTTAGGGCGCCCGATAACAGGCCCTGTAAGTTTGTCGACTTCTTCTACGGTGAGTCCCATTTCTTTCACAGCATGGAATAGACTCATGATAGAGAAGATTCCGATACGGTTTCCGATGAAGGCTGGGGTGTCTTTGGCAACGACAGAAGTTTTTCCTAAGTATTGTTCTCCGTAATTGTTTAAGAAGTCTAATACACTCTGATCAGTCTTGGGACCAGGAATGATCTCAAATAACTTTAAGTACCGTGCAGGGTTAAAGAAGTGTGTCCCGCAGAAATGCTTTTGGAAGTCTTCGCTTCGGCCTTCACTCATAAAGTGAATAGGAATTCCCGAAGTGTTTGAGGTAATAAGCGTTCCTGGTGTTCTGTGCTTTTCTAAATTCTCAAATACCTGTTGTTTGATATCTAGACGTTCTACGACCACTTCGATGATCCAATCGACGTCTTTTACTTTGGCGATATCGTCTTCGAGGTTTCCAGTCGTGATACGTTTCGCGAAAGCGGTACTATAAATAGGAGAGGGTTTACTTTTTAAAGCAGCCGTTAGTGAGTCGTTCACCATGCGGTTACGCACCACTTTATGCTCTAAAGTAAGTCCTTTTGCTTTCTCTTTTTCGTTTAGTTCGCGTGGAACGATGTCCAAAAGGAGTACGTCCACACCGATATTTGCAAAATGGCAAGCGATACCACTTCCCATAATTCCGCTACCGATGACGGCTACTTTTCTTATTATACGTTTTGCCATTATTTATGTATGGTTTCTTCTTTATTAAATATTTTCTTGTTCTGTACTAAGTCGTTGATGGTTTCTATGACTTTATAAAAACCGAGAATCTCTTCTTCAGATACGTGTTCTTGTACGGTATTATTAAACTGAAGTACGTGATCTTTTGCGTATTGACGTTTTTGTTTTCCCTCATCGGTAAGATGTATTAAAACACTTCTACCATCTGCTGGATTAGGCCTGCGATCAATAAGATTTTTTTCTTCCATCGCTTTTAAGGTGCGAGATAGGGAAGTAGCTTCCATGCCCATACGAGGTCCCAAGGCTGTGGAGGGCGTTCCTTCATCTGGATCTATACTTAACAAAGCGAAGGCGTGTGCCATAGTTCCGTCATATTTGGATGCTTGTTCGTTATACATTTTTATGACTGCTTGCCATGTATATCGCAAACAAAAATCGATGGTTTTATCTCTCATTAAGAATGATTTGGTTCGAAAACGTTGTAAATATACATAAATATACTATGCGTGCATAATAAAATAAAGATAAATTTCAGAAAAGGTGAAGATTTGTGCGCTTACAAAAGGGATTGTATTAAGAATTTGCATTCTTTTTTTATCGTAAAATACGATTATGCTATCTACAGGTAGGGAATTTTGAGAAAAGTGTAATAGGTGATTTGACAAAGAAATAGTAGTGAGAATTGGTATCTGTCATTAAGAATGGTACGTGTTTACTTTGGGGCTTACGTATTGCTCGGTATTCATTTCTGAATCTCTTAAAGTCTTTGATCATATACAAAAAGAATAACGATCAAGAACCAATGCTTGTTCTTGATCGTTACTTTCTTATGTAGTTGCTTTTAATCTGGACATCCTTGAGGTAGTGCACAGCACCAATCTGTAGAGGGATCTCCATTAAAATCGCATTTGTTAGGCCTACTACCGCCTCCGTTGATGCTAAGCAATTGATCTTTAGATATTGCTTTTCCTAAGTTTGAAATGTTTTTTAACATACGTATGTTTTAAATGATACATGATTACTATAAACTGTTTGAGACACTTATAGCTTATGTCTTTCCTTGTTTTAAAGGAATAGATTTATGTATAGGAAAGCAATAGTCATTACATAAGCGTAGCTGTGTATTTCAAATGTGTAGGAATTTATAATTTTTCAGATGTATGCTTTAATGCTTCGCTCTCCCTATGGTCGTGAATCTCATAAGTTCGCTTTCGCGAAAGCATATAAAGAAGTATATACTCAAATGAAATATAGTATAATAAAAAAGAGGCTATCTATGATGATAACCTCTTGGTGTACTAATATGCTTAATTATTAGTTTGCGCAGCATACACAATGTCCATATATAGGATGTGGGTAATATCCTTGATTACAAGGTCCTCCTTCATTGATGTATGGATTATTACAGGTATCCCCTTTGCTGATGCCTCCGTTTACTTCTTTTTGTGCATTTTTTGATAATGCTTGTCCGATGTTTTTGATTTTTTTTAGCATACTATTATTTTTTAAAATGAGTTATAAGGACTGCAATCATTTTAAGACACATGCAGCTTGTGTCTTTTAAAGGATCATAAATACAGGATTAACCAAATAGTCGGCATTCTTCACCTGTTCCAAAAAAGTCTGAACAAGGAACACAAATACCTCCTAAAGAAGCACACGTTGAAGGACATCGAGGTCCACAACCACTACCTATAAATGGGGGGCCACCTCCATTTACTTTTTTTAAAGATTCTTTAGGTACTATTTTTCCTAGATTCTTAATTTTTTTTAACATACTATTTTTTTTAAATTAATGTATAATCATTTGATATATAGCTATATATCATCATGTAATTTAATGATTAAATACATAAATCAAAAAAGAGGAGTGTTAATATAAGTAATTGATAATTAATTGATTACATTTTAATGGTGTAATAGGATTTGCACTAACATTTTTAAAGATAAAAAATGTAATTTGTTGTAAATTAAAACCTTATGTTGTATTGTTTCAATTTTTTAAGTGCTTCTTGTTTGCTCAATGGTGAAAGAGAATGCTCAGAGACAAAGGCAATCACCGCTTTTGGGTTTGTTTTTGCATATTCTCGTAATGCCCAACCAATGGTCTTATTGATAAAGAATTTGCCTGTGTCTTTATACTTCACAAGCAAAAAAATAAATCTCAAAATGATGCATCACAATCGGGACTTCGGTACGATTCGTTTTCAACGAATCACTCAGTCGCCTTGCTTTATCTTTAAAATCACACATCACACATCAAATGTCACACTGAGCTTGTCGAAGTGTTTTACTTACTAAATGTGTCTTCGACAGGCTCAGACTGACCATCTCTAGCGTCATAAAGATTTCAAATCTCAAATTTTAAAAAAATCAAACCACAAAAACCTCCCACTTCAACTTCAACTTCGGTTTCAACTTCATCATCAAATGTCACACTGAACTTGTCGAAGTGCTTTGAGTGTTTTACTTACTAAATGTGTATTCGACAGGCTCAGACTGACAATAACTAATTTTAAAACCCAACAGCCGTATCATCGCCACGCCTGTCTGCGCCTCCTTCTAAAGTACCGTCAGGTAGGACGAGAATCCCATCGACTTTTCCAATGACAGGTGATACTTCTTCATTAGGGACATAGCCTTTATCTTTCAAATTTTGAAGAAGCTGTGCGTCAAAACTATTTGGTTCAAACATTACGATATCGGGTAACCATTGGTGGTGAAAACGAGGAGCATTTACCGCTTCTTGCATTCCCATGTCAAATTCGTGTACGTTTAAGATCGTTTGTAATA
>CAYGQJ010000122.1:0-8485 GCA_964351845.1 uncultured Flavobacteriaceae bacterium
CGGGGGGCCGGCCCCCCCGCCGGGGGCCCTCGGTGCTTGGGGGATTATGTATCTTTGCGCTATGCAACAACGATCGTATTCATTTATTATTCCTGTATACAACCGTCCGGACGAGATCAAGGAGCTGTTGGATAGTTTTGCAGATCAGGACACGACACTCCCTTTTGAGATTGTCATCATAGAAGATGGGTCATCATTGCCTAGTGATACGGTGATTGCTGGATATACAGATCGATTACAGATTACGTACCTGCCAAAACCAAATTCAGGGCCTGGTGCTTCCCGAAACTATGGGATGGAAAGAGCGGCAGGGAATTATTTTATTATTTTGGATTCTGATTGCATTTTACCACCACAGTATGTGCGTGTTATGGATGAAGCGTTAGAAGTAGATTATGTGGATTGCTTTGGCGGACCCGATGCGGCACATGCTTCGTTTTCTACGTTGCAGAAAGCGATTAATTATAGTATGACGTCTTTTTTAACCACAGGCGGCATTCGCGGAGGGAAGAAACAAGTAAATGCGTTTCAGCCGCGGAGTTTTAATATGGGGCTGTCCAAAAAAGCATTTGAAGCGACAGGAGGTTTTGGGAAAATTCACCCAGGCGAAGATCCAGACCTCGTCTTACGATTATGGGATAAAGGGTTTAAAACACGATTGCTTGCAGATGCCTATGTGTACCACAAACGACGCATTTCTTGGTCAAAGTTTTATACACAAGTCAATAAATTTGGGATGGTGCGTCCTATTTTGAATGCCTGGCATCCGGGATCGGCAAAAATCACGTATTGGTTTCCTACCGTATTTTTAATGGGAGTGCTGTTGAGTTTACTCATGGCTATTCTAGGTTGGTATATGTTCTTGTATGCGGTGATTGGTTATTTTGTATTGATAGGCGTGCATGCAAGTGTCACGACAAAAAGTATCGCTATCGGCGTCATGGCTGTGGTGGCGACTGTGATACAGTTTTATGGATATGGCGTAGGGTTTTTAAAATCGACCGCAGCAATACAATGGTTTAGAAAGAAGCCTCAGAAACGGTTTCCTCATTTATTTTTTAAGTAACTCAGCGATATGTCTATTTTTAAAAAAATAACACTCAGGCGATCTCATGTGAGAGAATTTTTATTTTTTCTCTTACTGACGACCATTTTGGCGGTTCTTAGTAAATTGTCAAAGGAGTACACCAAAATATATACTGTACCTGTTACTGTCATAGACATGCCTATGGATAAAGTGGTGACTACGATACAGCCAGCGGTGCTGGAAGTATCCACCCGTCTTTCTGGATTTGCGTTGGTTGCTAATCAATTTTCAGATTTTGAGCTACCCATTACTTTTAGTCAATTAGAGAAAACAACATCCAAGCAGTATCAGTATATTCTAGAGGATCATCCTCTAGAGATCAACAAAGCGATCTCGGGAGTTTCTGAGATCACCGCCATAAGCCCTAAGCAACTTACCATACAAATAGATTCTTTGGCGAGTAAGGAGGTACCTGTCATCACAGCGCTCACGATGCAGTACAAAAAAGGCTATGGCCCTAAAGGAACTGCAGTATTGAATCCATCTACGGTTCGTGTGGTAGGCCCTAAAGCCTATATAGACACGATTACAGCGATTACCACAAGACCACAAGACCTTACAGAAATCTCTCAAAATATTGACTTGCAGTTAACGATAGATTCGCTAGCACTTCAGAAAGAAGTGAAACTATCTTCGTATGCTATTGGATATTCTCAAGAGGTGGTCAAGTTTACAGAAGGGTCTTTTAGTATTCCTGTACAACTGATTAATACCAATGATACAGATGTCAAAATATTCCCCAAAACGGTTGATATCTATTTTACAGTTCCCATCGATGTGTACGAATCGATTACCGTAAATGATTTTGAGGTGGTATGCGATTTTAATAAACACAATGAACAGGATGATTTTATCGCATTAGATATCAAGAAGTCACCTGCAGAAGTAAAGAATATTCGACTGGCTACTAAACAAATTAAATACATTGTTGTTCATTAGTTTTGTTTAACCATTTGTCTTTTTTACGCCTAAATGACTTAATATTTTCTAAAAAAGTTAAACAAAACCCGTTTTTATCACTAATTTTAGAAATTGAAAGCACTAAGTAAATAGTACTATGCGCTTAGATTTTAATTTATTTATAGAATGATTGTAGGCCTAACGGGAGGTATCGGAAGTGGAAAAACAACAGTAGCCAACTTTTTTTCAGCGCTTGGGATTCCTATTTATATAGCAGATGTCGAAGCCAAAAAACTGATGGAAATTTCTCCAAGCATACGTGTGGAGATTGTTCAATTATTGGGTGAAGATGCCTATACTAAAGAACTTCCTAACCGAAAGTATATCGCAGATAAGGTTTTTAAAGATCCATCACTCTTAGAAGGGCTAAATGTGATTATACACCCTAGAGTTGCGGCACATTTTAAAAACTGGTATGAGCAACAAGAGAGTCCTTATGTGGTAAAAGAGGCAGCGATTCTTTTTGAAAATGGAGGGTATAAGCAGTGTGATTTTATGATTTTAGTCACAGCTCCTTTAAAGATTCGTATTGAAAGAATTAAAAAGCGAGATAAAAGCTCAGAAGAAGAGATTCAAAATCGAATCAATGCACAATGGAGTGATGCCCAAAAAATTGCTTTATCTGATGTTACCATAGAAAACACGTTTCTTGACGAAACAAAAGAAAAGGTATTGCGTATTCATAATCACTTATTGCATAGAATTAGCCGTAATTGGTAAAAGCTGTTAACATTTGGTTAAATGGAAAGCCGGCTATATGTTAAAATATTACTTTTGAGGGGTGAACAAAAAACTGTTTTATGCATTAATTACCCTGATGAGCCTGTCATTGATAGGGATCATATTCGTACAAGGGTATTGGATTTTGGACAGTGTACGTGCTAAAAGAGAACAATTTTCTTTTAGTGCAAAAAGGGCTGTTATTAAAGTAGCCGAAAAAATACAACAAGGGGAGTTTGAAGAATATTACCATACGGTCGATAATTTAATTGACAGTATCGGAATCCCTGATGATCTTACCTTTGATGAATATTTTTTAATAAATGAAGACCCTATTACAAAGGATCTTTTTCTATATAGAAATGGTATTTTACAACAGGATTTTAAATTATCTGCTCCTGCTTTTGATCGAGATATGGATAGCACAACCTATAAACGCTATTTTAACTTAAGTTCAAGACAGATTATAAGCAGAGGAAATTCACTAGACGGAACCATCTCTACAGGTGATAAAATTCAAGAGTTCTCCAAAATTAATGATTATGAGAGGATGAGTTTTGCCAATCTAATTACAGATGTATTAGATAAAACACCCATTCACAAGCGTGTTTCTGTAAAAGAAATTCAACGGGTGATGACTTTGGAGTTAGTAGAAAGAGATTTAGAAACAGATTTTGAATTTGGAATATTTGATAATGACCTATTGACCAAAGTTCGTTCTGAAAACTTTGAATTTGAAGGGTCATCTCAATTTTACCAAGCTCCGATTTTTGTGGACGAGCATGGGAACACTGATTATTATTTGTATGCCGAATTTCCAGGAGAGAAGAAAATAGTCATCTCTTCTATTATAGGAATGATTGCATTATCAGTCATATTTACATTAATTATTGTAGTTGCCTATTCTAGTGCACTACATCAATTAAACAAACAACGTCAAATCTCAGCGATTAAGACCGACTTTATTAATAATATGACACACGAGTTTAAAACCCCTATTGCTACTATTAATTTGGCATTAGATTCGGTGAAAAACCCTAAGATATCTGGTAATCCTGAAAAGGTTGCCTATTATCATAAGATGATTCGTGAAGAGAATAAACGGATGCATGCACAAGTAGAAAATGTGTTACGTATCTCAAAATTAGAAAAAAACGAACTTGATATTCGTAAAGAACGGTACAAGTTACACGACATTATAGAAGATGCAGTCCAACATGTATCACTTATTGTAGAAGATCGTAACGGATCTATAACGATGCATTTGGATGCTCAAAAATCATCAGTTCTGGCAAATGAATCACATTTTACCAATGTGATCGTTAATATGTTAGAGAATGCTGTGAAGTATTCTTCAGAAGCACCTGTAATAGATGTCTTCACAGAAAATGTGAAGAACTATATTTTTGTTAAAATTCAAGATCAAGGCGATGGGATGTCAAAAACAGCACAACGCAAAGTTTTTGAGAAATTCTATCGGGAGCAGTCAGGAAATATTCACAATGTAAAAGGACACGGTTTAGGCCTAGCCTACGCCAGACAAATTGTAGAAGACCATCAAGGAGAAATCTTTGTGGAAAGTGAGAAAGGAAAAGGAAGCACATTCATCATTAAATTACCACTAATATCATAATTATGGAAACTGAAAACAAAAAGATTTTACTCGTAGAAGACGATCCAAATTTTGGAACAGTCCTAAAGGATTATCTATCTATGAACGATTATGATGTCACTCATGCCAAAAATGGGATGGAGGGCTTCGAAAAATTTAAAAAAGACGATTTTGACCTTTGTATACTAGATGTCATGATGCCCTATAAAGATGGGTTTACACTAGCCAAAGAAATTCGTGAGAAAAATGCCGATGTACCTATTATTTTCTTAACGGCAAAAGCCCTTAAAGAAGATGTGTTAAAAGGCTACAAAGTAGGAGCAGACGACTATCTGAATAAACCTTTTGATAGTGAAGTACTCTTAATGAAAATCAAAGCGATTATCCAACGTAAGAGCGTAGACTCTGTGGCAGATAGTAAGCAATTTGAATTTGTGGTCGGTAACTTTCACTTGAATTCAAAACTTCGTTTTTTAACCTATAAGCAAGAAGAGCCTATCAAGCTTTCGCCAAAAGAAAACGAATTATTGCGTATGCTCGCTTTACACGAGAATGATCTCATGCCTCGTGAATTAGCACTTACAAAAATATGGAGAGATGATAACTATTTTACATCCCGTAGTATGGATGTATACATCGCAAAACTGCGTAAATATCTCAAAAAAGACGATACTGTAGAAATTTTAAATATCCACGGAGAAGGATTTAGATTGGTTGTAAAAACCATGTAAATGTACAACGGTATTAGTGAAGAAAGAAAAAAACGTCCTGCGATTAGCGGGACGTTTTTTTGTGTATATATGCTGCAATTTCCTCAAAGGAAGTTTGGTAATCAAACCAAGTGATCGCGGGATCTTTTCGATACCATGTTAATTGTCTTTTAGCAAAACGACGGGTATTGGTTTTGATGTTTTCAATAGCCTGCTCTAGAGAGATGATTCCTTCAAAGTATTGAAAAAGTTCTCTATAACCCACCGTTTGTAGGGCGTTTAACCGCTTTCGCGAAAGCAAACCATGCACCTCTTCCACAAGGCCATGTGTAATCATCAAATCTACTCGCTTGTTGATACGGTCATAAATAATCTCCCGATCTGCCGAAAGTCCGATTTTAATGGTTTCAAAAGGACGTTTGGGTTTGGGTTTGTCTAAAAAAGAAGAAAAAGGATTTCCTGAAGAAAGGCATACTTCCAAAGCACGTGTCACCCGCTGATGATTTTGGATATCGACACGTTCATAATATACAGGGTCTTTCTCTTTGAGAAGTGCTTGTAGGGCTTCGATTCCTTTTGTCTTATAGAGTTCGTTGAGATCTTCCCTCACCCCAGGTGTTACGTCAGGAAAATAATCTAATCCTTTTATGACAGCATCCACATACATTCCAGAGCCGCCCACCATCGTTACATACGGATGTTTTTGGTGTAGCGTTTCTAATAAGGAGATGGCTTCTCTTTCAAAATGCCCCACGCTATAGGTATCTTCTATAGAAATATGTTGAATACAGTGGTGTGTTGCTGCAGCAAGTTCATCAGGATCAGGAACGGCAGTACCAATCGTCATTTCTTTATAAAACTGGCGTGAGTCTGCAGAGATGATTTCTGTTTGAAAGTGCTGTGCGATTTTAATAGATAATGCTGTTTTACCTATAGCTGTAGGCCCTACAACGGCAAAGAGGTAGTTAGTCATTGTGTAAAGGGTAGCCACAGTTATCGCAAAATTTAGCATCATCATCATGTTTGCCATGATGGCAATTTGAACAAGACTGTGTATTGGTATGTATAGGTTTGTCAGGCGTATCTTGTAAGGCACTCTTTGTGTACTCGGCACTTACAATGCCGGTGGGTACTGCAATGATGCCATAACCCATAATCATAATGATAGAGGCAATAAATTGTCCTAAGGGTGTAATAGGATGTATATCACCATATCCTACCGTGGTTAATGTAACAATAGACCAATAGATGCTTACAGGAATATTTCTAAACCCACTTTCTTTTCCTTCTATAAGATACATAACAGTACCAGAGATAATACAAATAATCAATACAGTAAATAAGAAGACACTTATTTTAGTTCTACTATCCTTAAGTGCCTTTGTAAGTTTATTAGACTCTCCTATATAACGCGTGACTTTTAAGATTCTAAACACGCGTAATAAGCGAAGTGCTCGCACCGTAATCAATGCGGTAGAGCCTACCATGAAGAACGATAAATACAATGGGATCGTAGATAAGAAATCAATAATTCCGTAAAAGCTAAAAATATATTTGCTTGGTTTGTTTACGGTAATGATACGCGCAAAATATTCTAAGGTAAAAAAGATGGTGATAATCCATTCTCCAGTATAGAATATCTGATGATATTCTTTATCAAGACTATCTACACTTTCTAGCATGACAAGAACAATACTGGCTAGAATCAATATCAGGAGAATCACATCGAAGAGTTTTCCGTGAGGGGTGTCGGCCTCATAGATAATCTCGTGTAATTTTCGCTTCCAGCTTTGATGTTGCGTTTCCAAATAGGGTATTTTAAAAATATAAAAGTACTAAATACTTAGGAATTCGTGATTGTAGATAACGGAATGACTTTATGTGATTTCTTGGTGCGTAAGTAACTTTGTATAATATGCTGTGCATCTCTATTATTATCCATTTTTGTGATAATTGATTTTAAGATGTCTATATTATTTAATTGGAAATTTAGATGATAAAAACCAATCCCTTGGAAGATCCCATCTTCGATTAAGACAACAGAACGCTCATCTACTTCGCGGCCTTTGTCAATCACGAGCATGCTTTTGTTTTCATAACTATAGGTGTTGATGAAGTTTTGCGCTCTTTGATTGTATATCTCGGGCGATTCTTCATTCACACAGGCGCCTTCACATTTTTTTATCGTGTATCCAAAACAGTTTCCTTTGGAGTTGGTGAGGCCTGTTTTATTTTGACAGAGCATATAGGATTCTGTAATACGGTCTAAATGCGCTTTTGCAGATGCTATAGAGCTATAGGTGGTGATGCCTTTTTTACGGCCATCTGCCTTTTCTGTTTTGAAATTAATGTACCCATCTTCATCTATAAAATGAGTGAGTTGGATTTTATATTTTGTTCTGCGCAATGCTCTATTAAAAATAGGTTTATTACGTTTAATTTCTTCATTTTCTTTCAGTAAGGCTATGAGTTCGCTTCCCGTTTCTTCATAGGTAACTGCCACCACATCTTCTTGGATTTTTTTACTCTTGCGATTATCACTCGTAAAATGCTGGGTAAGTCGTTTTTTAATGTTTTTACTTTTTCCAATGTAAATAATAGTGCCATTTACATTGTGCATATAATAGACGCCACATACAGAGGGGACTTCTTCTATGATGTCCTTCAGCTTTTTATCCATGTTTTTACGAGGGAAAGCGCGTATGGATTCTTGAATTATTTTTTTCTCCGTGTCTTTGGCAAGTAACATTTTAAAGAGCTTTACGGTAGCGATGGCATCGCCGCTAGCTCTATGTCTATCGGTCATGGGAATACCGAGCGCTTTGGTAAGTTTTCCTAAACTATAACTTTTATGCCCAGGTAATAAGTCTTGAGACAGGGCTACAGTACATAGTGTTTTTCGCTCATACGGGTATCCTAGCCTATCAAATTCTAAACTGAGAATACGGTAGTCAAATTGTGCATTATGCGCTACAATAATACAGCCTTCGGTGATTTCTATAATACGTTTTGCAACTTCATAAAACTTAGGCGCTGTACGTAACATTTGATTGTTAATCCCTGTAAGATTCACCACAAATGCTTGTATAGGGCGCTCAGGATTCACGAGACTTATAAATTGGTCTACTACTTTGTGTCCATCAAATCGATATATGGCAATCTCGGTAATACCCTCTTCATTGTATTTACCTCCAGTCGTTTCTATGTCTAAAATCGCGTACATTCTTAATTCCCACAAATAAGGGAATTTCTCATCATTTTAATATTAATAAATCAGAACATTCCTTAGTGAGGCGATGTTCTATGTAAAAGAGTATAAGATACTACTATTTTGTGTATTTCGTTGATAGGAGTGTTAATTCTATGAATAATTTCGTTCTCCAAAAATAGCACTTC
>CAYGQJ010000122.1:8585-12417 GCA_964351845.1 uncultured Flavobacteriaceae bacterium
TACACGTATCATCGTGCTTCCGTTTTCTATCGCGAGTTGGTAATCACCACTCATTCCCATGGAGAGGGTAGTGAGGTTTTTGCTTTCGCGAAAGCGTATAAACAAACTCTCTAACGTCTTAAACTCAGCATCTACTTGATTTACATTATCTGTAAACGAGGCCATACCCATCAACCCAACAACACGCACATGAGGGTAGGCGTCTAGCTGAGAGCCTTTGAGTAGTTCGGTGGCTTCGGGGATGGGCATCCCATATTTGGTATCTTCTTGTGCAATTTTCACCTGCAGTAATACCTCTACAATACGATCAACTCCTGCGGCTTGTTTGTTGATTTCTTTAAATAATTTAAGCCGGTCGGCACTGTGAATAAGGCTTACAAAAGGAATCATATACTTCACCTTATTGGTCTGTACATGGCCTATCATGTGCCATTGGATGTCTTTGGGAAGTTGCTCCCATTTTTCTGACATCTCTTGTATTTTATTTTCGCCAAAAATACGTTGTCCACTGTCATAGGCTTCTTGAAGGGCGGAAACGGGTTTGGTTTTAGAAACCGCTACTAGGGTCACACCCTCTGGAATGCTTTTCTGGAATTGTAGGATATTTTCTTTAATGCTCATGATATTGTTGTGTCAATAGGACTTTAAAACTCGTAAATGGTCATGCCACTGCGTAACTTAGGTTCGATATAGGTGCTTTTAGGAGGCATTGTAAAACCATCATCTGCGATGGTTTTAAGTTCCTCCATGGTGATGGGTACCATCCCAAAACCTACCGTGTACTCTCCTTTGTCAATCGCACTTTTTACATACATTATGTCTTTTTTTCCACCCGCATAGGCGATGCGATCATCATTACGCAAATCTGAGATTCCTAAAATAGGTTCGAGAATGGTTTTATATAAAACCTGAGTATCTAATGCTTCTAAGGTGTTTTCAAAATTATAGTTGCTCTTACGTAAATAAAGGGAGTAAAACTCACCATCTAAATACATAGAAAAATGATGTTTTTTACTGGGTTTATAAGTTGTAACCCCTCTGTTTTCAATTCTGAAATAGGTGTCTAAAGAGATTAGAAATTCCTCTTTTGATAATCCGTTAAGGCCTTTGACGAGTCTGTTAAACTCATGAATCTGTACGTGAGACTCAGGAATAAAATAACTCATAAAGTAATTGTAGGTCGCCTCTTCGTGATAGGCTGGATCCTTTTTTTGATGTTCTTTTGCCAATAAATAAGACGATGAAGAGCGATGATGCCCATCTGCAATATACAATTGTGGTATCTGCGCAAAGGCTTCTTGAATGGCAGTAACACTTTTAGGATCGTTGAGTACCCAAAGGTAATGCGTATCTCGGGTGGTCGATGTAAACTCATACTCAGCACGTTCTTTTGTGGCTTGAGCTATAATCGTGGTAATCGTATCATTATCTGGATAGGTGAGGAGTACCGCTTCTGCATTAAATCCTACGGTATCTAAATATTCTTTAAATAACTCTTCTCTATCTTTCAGGGTATCTTCGTGCTTTTTGATATGGTTATTTTCATAATCAAAAATACTAGCCCCTCCTATGAGTCCGCAAAACACGCGATCATTACGGTCAATAATTTTGTAAATGTAAAAGGAAGGCTGCTCTTCTTGTAGAAACGTATTGTCTTCTTTAAACTCTTGGTAGCGATTACGCACGAGTGTAAACACTTTTTTACCAGTAATCTCCTTTTGGTACTTATACCCCGGATTTACAATATGTAAAAACGAGTACGGATTTCTATCCATTCTGAATTTACGTCCTTTTTTAGAATAAGATTCATACGACCTAGCAGCCACAAGACTGACTTTGTCTCTGGTAGGGCGTACTGCACGAAATGGGATGATTTTTGGCATATCTTAATGCGTTTTAATAAATTCTGTAGGATCTACATATCCTTTTGTCTCTGTACCATATCCACCTCCTATCTCCATGAAAATTTGATCTCTAATTTCTAAATGTAAATGAGCAAGATAGGCTCCGTTAGCAGTTCCAATCGAACCAATCTTTTCTCCTCTTTTAATAAGTTGGTTTTCTTTCACAAAGATAGTGTCACAATGGGCATAAATAGATTCGTAGTAGGTATTATTATATGAATGTATAACTCTAATCACATTTCCCCATCCAGCTCCTACATTTCTGGCGAAGCTTATATATCCATTTGAAATACTATATATAGGATCGCCCAAATCTGAATCACCTCCGCCAACACCATTCCAGTCGTCTCCTAGATGGTTGTTTTCTCCAAATTTTTGAGCATTGTAATACCCTTTTGAGTTTGGTTTTCCTACAGGGAAATCAAATTCAACAGATGTATAGGGTTCGTTTGCAGTAAATATACTATCTAGTATCTGTAACTTGCTTCTTTGAGGATTACGAACCTGTTGTGTCTCTTCTTGTACGATACTTTTTACACGGGTAGAATCTTCTTTACAAGAAACCATAAAATGTAACACTAATAGTAGGTATACTATATACCTAGTAGGATATGTGGCAGGCAATAGAATCACTTTATTCATAGTGTTAAGAAGGGATATTCTCTGCGATCACCTGCTCGAAAAAAGTACGGTCCTCGTCTGTTTTAAACGCAGTCTTTGGAATATAACTAAAGTTATTTTGAGATACATACAATAGGTATTCATGCTCCGTTTGTGACATTTTTACAAAGGTAGTTATCGCTATTTTTGTTTCGTTATCTGCAACGTCTTTAAAGTATAAAAAAGAGGTGTCTACCGTCAAGACACTTTCAATAAAATAAGCAGCATTGTTTTTTGCATAGACCCATCTGTAGATACGAAAGATGCTTAACGGGATGTATAAGAGTCCAAAAATGACAGCAAAACTGGCAAAAGCATTCTCAGAAAATTTTGGAATATAAAAAATAAGAAGACTCGCTATCAATACCAGCATATACCACTTCTTCTTAAAAAATAAGTTGACTAGCAAATTGAAATATCTTTTTTTATCTAGACTATATGGATGTGTAGTGATCTGTTGCATTACTTAGCAGCTGTTTTTTCTTTATCAATCATTGCTAATGTCTCATGAATAAAGTCGGTTTTAGAAAGCACATAACTCCCTCTGTCATTTTTGAATTTTGATGCAGAAGCCATCTTTAAGGCTTCATAGGCTTTAGCTCTTGCCAAATGATTGTTCAGATAATCTCTAAAGTCCACCTGCTTCCACATATAATTCTCTTTTGTGCATGCATGTATATGAAAAATCTGCTCTTTTTCTCCTTCAAGATTATAGCCCTTACCAAAAGACATATAAGCATGAATACCATCCCGCTCTGGTACTTTGAAATACGAATACCCTAAGGCTTCAAAGTTTTTTATAATGTGATCACCAAAGAGATCTTCATCAGAAATCTCGATGATTATATCAATATAAGGCTTTGCTTTAATCGTGGGAATAGCGGTACTTCCAAAGTGTTCTATGCGTAAGATCACAGCTTTTCCAATCACATCTAGAATACGCTTTTCTTCTTCTTCGTAAATTGTTTTCCACTCAGGATTGTGAGCTACGAGTGCTATAGGAAAAAGAGTATTCCAGTCCTCTTTCGTTAAATCATATACACTCTTTTTCATGCGCTTTTTGGGTAGTTGTACATGCCTATTATTGGATTCCCTCGGAGGAGGGAATCTTATTCTTTTCATCTGCGTTTTTAACTCTTTGAAGCCCTAATGAAGTCTAAAAGAATTAGAAAATTTCAAGTTATACTTTGTACTGTTGATTAATAATTTAATTTTTATACTCCTCAACTCCTCAACTCCTCAACTCCTCAACTCCTCAACTCCTCAAC
>CAYGQJ010000123.1:0-3174 GCA_964351845.1 uncultured Flavobacteriaceae bacterium
GGATGCGTGCCAATAGCTTGAAATGCCTGTTGTACATATTCAAAATGATCAATCGCCACCGCATTGTCTATGAGTGCCAAAGACACGGCACTATGCGGATGCAATACTGATACGCGATCAAATTTCATCGCATTTATAAACCGTGCAATCACTTTTAAATCAAAAGATTCTTTTTCATGAAACCGTCTATCAGAGCGTTGCCCAATGAGACAGTAAAGCGTCAATGTCGCTGTCACCGTCTTGTCTAAGCAATGGTGTGCATCCCAAGCTTCCTTGATCGTAGCAGCTGTAAACAAATCTTCATACGAGTTGCCTCGTAAAGCAACAGCTAGATTTCCTTCTTTTAGAATCGTAGCGGTTACTTGTCCGTCTCTAAACTTTTTAACTTGATAGTCCATTGGTTTATCTTTTACACTGATTCATTTATTCTTTTTCTAATAGCGTCTAGCGTGACGGTATTTTCAAACATTCCATTTTCATAAATGGTTTGTAAAGCGCCCTCCTGTTCCTCTTTTTCGGATACTTGATCTTGTAAAAGATAGGTACCGCCTTCTTGAACGATTTTCAATAGCCCTTTTGCCGATTTTTTTACGCCGTTATCAGTAATAGGGTCTTTAAATATCTCTCTACGTTTCCCGTTGACGACCACAGAGGTTGCTTTCATCGCAAACCCAAAAGTATCTCTGGTTTTAAATTGATAGGTAAAAGACCCTATACCTAGCACCACACTTGTACTTGCAAAGCCTTTTTCATGTAATCGTTTACAAATTTCTTCGGCTCTTTCTATGGTGATACTATCGCCATAAATAGCGCCTATATGAGGATCTAGTACTTTAAATCCTTGTTTATTGATCGTTCCTCCAAAAACATCCCAAAGCAACTCGACAACGCCTTTTTCCTGAGGAGTTTTTCCACCTAACTCATGATCTTCTCCACAAATAATCGCGACAGGGTCACCACTATCAGGACGAATCACCAATTTACCATTTCTAGATAGAATTTCTTCTTTAAGTACTGAAAGATATTCGGTTAACACCTTCCATAAATCCCAGGTATCACTGACCACCGATAGAATTCCTGTAGGATACGTATTCATTAATCTTCTGAACGTGCTGATTTCATCCTCTTTTGTACCTGCACACATCACAGAATGCTCCGTCGCATTTACAGAACCCACCACAAAGCCTTTTGCATGATAATAGGTACGTAAGCCACATATCACAGGTAAGGTATCTGACCCTAAAAAAACAGATGCATGTCCCATCCCTGAAGATACGGCACTTTGCAATCCTCCCATCCCTCTCATAGAGAAATCATGTCCTTGGAAATCAATAAAATCCATATTTTCTTTATCCGTAAGCAATGCCCAATGTTTAAAGATTCGTTTGTATTGTAATGCTATAGATGCAGAAGTCATAGGCAACCAAAGCATCGTAGATAAAATGGTTTCTAAAAAATTGGTCACCCAATAAAAATCTTTATGCGTATTTACCACCGTCAGCATCGGGATGCGAATGGGGACTTCTACGCCTTCTGGTAATGATTTTACACGAATGGGCAGATACTGTACATCATGTAATTGCTCAAAATGAGTTATATCATACGCGGTGCCTAAGTATAAAGACAATTCTTCTTTCATCTCTTGACAAACAATCGCTTTTGGTTTTGAAAAGAAATGATCTTGAAAATGATCATGTAACCACTGAATCACATATTGCTGTCCGAAAGAAACGACCTTGTCGCAACCTTTCGGTGCATACGTATTACTTCTAGGTGTCCAGTTAGAATACACCTCCTCTGTCCCTTCTGGGTATTGTTGATGGTGTCCTGTTTTATATCCGTCTGTCAATAATAATCCGTTCATAATGATCTATTGATTATAGTTTAGTCGTGTTTTGTTTAGATAAGGCTTGAGTGAGATTCTCAAATATGGGTGTATTATAGTTCTCGCACAATGTGTATACGTATTCGCTTTTATAAAATTCTTTAGGACAAATGACTATTAATTTACCGGAATCTACATACAAGCCTAATTCAACTAAAGATATTGGAGACAAAGCGTAAGGAAGAAAATTAAGTAGTATGCTGTCGGATAGAAGCAATGCATCTAATTCCCATTGTATATGGTTCTTCATTTCTTTTTTAGTCAATGTATCATGCTTTTTATTTGTCGGGTCAAAAAAGTGAGTATCCTTTCCTAGGACATGCATTACCTCTTCTCTCCATTGCGCTGTAAGCTTATAATCCATACTTCCCGCTAAAAATGTATACGTATACTGACTTTTCTTCTTAGGTAATTGTTGTTCTGATGTAAAAACCATAATATATATTTGCGTAATAATGACACAAATATAAACTGAATCAAAATACCCTACAAATATATTTTGCGTTATTTCAACACAAATCATATAAATCACTACATATCAATGATTAAATCTCAAAAATAATTCCTTCTTTTTTAAGCTGGAAGTATCGTTTTGGGTTAAATTGGAATAAGTTAGCAGGTCTACCAGATCCTTTAGATATCTTTTCGTCTAATTCATCTAGCACATTCAGCCCTATCATTTTCTTTCTAAAATTACGTCGGTCGATGGGTCTTCCTAAGAGTGTGGTGTATAGTTTTTCTAGATCAGAAAAGGGAAATTTTTTGTCAAGAAGTTCAAAACCTATGGGTTCATAGGTAATTTTGGCTTGTAATCTCGCGATGGCGATATCCAATATTTTTTGATGATCAAAAGAAAGTGCGGGCAGGTCATTGATGGTGAACCACTGCACTTGTGCTGCATCAGTAGATGCGACTATTTTAAAGGTATTGGGTCTCACCAATCCAACATAAGCAACGGTCACTACCCTACCCCTAGGATCTCTATCTACATCCCCAAAGGTATATAACTGCTCTAAGTAATTGATGGTAACACCTGTCTCCTCTTGCAGTTCTCTTTCGACTGCTTGTTCTAAAGATTCATCATTTAATACAAAGCCGCCTGGTATGGCCCATTTTCCTTTAAATGGATCGTATTTACGCTTGATCAGCAAGACCGATATGATGCCTTCTTCATATCCGAAGACAACCGCATCTACCGAAAGTTTGATTTTTTGCTCAGCCATATTGTGTATTGTATACACAAATATAGAGATTTCTATGGGAATTCACATGTATACGCTTTACCGCTT
>CAYGQJ010000123.1:3274-12265 GCA_964351845.1 uncultured Flavobacteriaceae bacterium
TATTCTTTTTTATAAAACGGATCTACAGTTCTGTAGATAGCCTTTATTTGATCATCTGTTAGGAGATATAATTGCGCTATTGGGATTTTATTTTTATCGTATCCTTTGATTTGAGCTGTATTTGCTTTCATCCAATTTTCTGCCACTTCAACAATCATCTTATTTGCCATTCCGCTTCCTGTAGTTCCGACACCTGATACCATATTGGCTAGTTCCAATTTTGGGGATTCACTAAATACGATTTGTGATAAACGTCCTCTATATTCAATAGTAGCAGTTCCTAGACTAGCATACTTTTCTTGTAAAACAACCCTATCTAAAGAATGCCTTCCTTCATGCGCAAACATGGTGGCATTGTCTCTATATAAATCATAGCATTCTATAAACTTTATTTGTAAAGATACTCCTGTGTACCCTTCGTTAACTAATTGGGCATAGAGTTGATCTAAAGCATCTAATTCTAATTTAGTAGCAAGCCCAGCTAATACCGCATTCTTATCTGACGATAAAGACGACTCATATAGTGTTTTGCGTATTTTATTTTCAGCTTTTTTTCTTTTTACAGCGTCTGTGACACTTTCCCAGGCACTAATCCCTAAGTGTTTAAACATTTTCTTTACTCTAAGGAACCCGCCTTGTATCGCAAAACCTCCTGCCCCCCTATCTTCCCAATACCAACTAGGATATCCATTAGAAACCATCATATCTAGTTCTGTAAAGTTAAAATCTGCACGATGACCGTATTGTTCTACTTCCCGAATACGTTCATTTACAATTTGCCCCATCACCAATCCAAAAATAGGAGAACTACTAGTTCTTCCCATCATAGTGAACGTGCCAAATCTAGATCGAATAAGATTTCTCAGTGTTCGCAAGTTAAATGTGTCTTTTCCCTTCTCAGGTATAGCTATAACATTGTATAACAATTCACTTTCTGACGTTAAAAATGACATAAAATCCTCTGTACTCCCTTCTTCAAGCGTCATTTTTCTATAATATTCATTGGTATAGGTTTCAACGTTTCTTAGGTATTTTGAATAGGCTACAATGTGTTGTACTTCAACATTATTTTTTAAATCATTATTTTCATTATCTATAAATGATGTCGCTATCATCGCGGCGTAGGTATAAAATCGAGTATGCCCTAAGGCTTTTATCAGTTGTATTTTTTCTTCCGTATTCAATGGTGTAGTATTCCATTTTGAAAGTACTTTATGGAGCTGCCTTGCTGGTTCTTTGAAATATGGATATACGCTCTCCATATCAGAAAATCGATAATAGGAAAGCCATCCTTTTAGTGCCATATCGCCATCCTTACGTAGTAAGGAAATTCCTAATAAGGTTTCAGCAGCATTGACATTGGTGGGGTTTATAGCTAATACTTCTTGCAGTATGTTAGAAGCTTCTATTAAGAGCGTAGTATCAAATGCTGCATGGTTATTAATTTGAAATAAAGCTTGTTCGAGAACGGCATTAGCATATTTATGTTTGGCATATATTTTATCTGCATCAGAGGTGGCTATCTGCATTGATTTTTTTGCCGCTTCCATTGATTTTGTATAGTTTTTTGCCTCCAGCTCTATTCTGTGTGCTACAATCCATGTTTCAGATCTATACTCTCCGATATTATCTGCTTTTGACAATCTTTTGATAGCAGCATCATAGTCTTTATAAAATTTCCAATCTTGTATGGCTAATGAGCGTAGTGCTTTGCATTGCTCCTCTTTGGTCGCGGTATCATTTGCTAATACTGCCAAAAAAAGATTTCTGGAATTCTCTAATTGCAACGAGCCTTCGGCTTTATATGCCTTTTGTAATTGTACATCAGCTTTTACAGCTTGTGCAGATATACCTATAGAAAATAGACATAGAACAACGACGACCCCTACTCGTTTTAAAAACATATATTATTGCGTTTAATGATTCTTATGAAACAAATATAACTAAATAATTAGTTTAAACTAATTATTTAGTTATAAGTTATGGATTATGTAATACCACTTATAAAATGCAACTAATTGATAAACAAACACATAAAATATATAAGTAATATGGATAAAATTATAAATACCTGAATTAAAGCTATTTAATCAAACGATTTTGTTTTAAATTTAATAGCTGAATTAGTATTATAAATAATAAAACCCATACGTATTATGAAGAAAATCTTGAATTTAAAAGGAGCTAAAAAACTGAGTAGTATCGAACAAAAAATGATCTCTGGAGGTTTCTGGGGTTGTCAACCAGAACTTAGAATCTGTAATTCAGATCATGAATGTCCATGTGGACCTTGTGGTTTTACAGTAGATGGCCCTACTGGCCCTATCGACTTTTTTGACATTTGTGCATTCTAACGAATATATTCTACTATATAAATCCCTTGTGTGTATACACATAAGGGATTTATTATCATTAATAAAGCCTTACACATTACTTCCTATGACAAAACAGGATATAACCGTAAGGCTTCTCTCACTAAGTATGTAATGGTTTTAGATCGCTAGATCTGGCTCTGTAATTCGGCCCCATGTTTTTTCCATAGTTTTAATTTTTTCGGTTTCCTCCATTTGGGTTAGGATATTATGCACTGCATTATACGCCGAATCTAATGCCCCTACAATCCATCCATGATGTACCGAGCAGCACTCGCCTGCAATGTTTAAATGGCCATCAAATTCTGGCGTTATTAGGGTTTCATATAGGTTGGTAAATTGACCAGGCCCAAATAGCGCAAAAGCACCGCCTCCTGCGTGGTTATCCCAAAACCATGTCTTGGTTGTTTCTTCAGGTTTATAGCCAGCAAACGCTTCGTATACCTTTGCATCAGGATATAAATAGGCAATTCCTTTAAGACATTCATGAACGCGTTCTTCGTCGGTTAAGGCGCCCATACGTTCTGCATCTTGTGCCCAACAATATATCTGCAAAACACCGCCTTCGGCATCATATCCATACGACGGATATACAATTTGTCTATTGGATCTGTCGGAAGTACCCACGCCTAATCCTACATTTAATTCTAACCCTTGTCGTTCTCCTAGTGTTGCCCAAAATTTACTTTTAAAGGTAATAAACGCTTTAAAAGAAGGCATATAGTTACATTCTCTAATCGCACGGGCTTTTGGAAGCGAAAGATGATCAAAGAAATTTGTTTTTAATTCTCCGCTTAAATACGCACCATTGGGTAACGTACTAATCACATAGGGATATTCTTTGGTCAGCGTTTCTTCGCCTGTCCCTTTGGCTACTTTTACTTTTAATCGCATTCCTCCATCATTATTATATAAAGAAGGATCATATTCAACTCGAGAGACTTTATGGTTCATAAACACACGTTTCTTCTCTTGAGATGGTTTTCCTGGGACTGGTTTTGGAGGATGTGCTGGAGGTACCGTTTCTGGTGGTTGTGCATCTTCGGTTAAATTAGAGGGGGAATACCCCTGTTGTCCTTTAGCATTGGCAATCATTCCGATTTCTACTTGGGCTCTATGGCCATCTTCTGGTAAAACCCCTTCTTGTAAGTCTAATACAGATCTACAGGCATCTGGAAAATGTTGCATCCCTTTATTCATGGTAATCATATAGACATTAGGGTCTTCTTTACAATACCAGTTTTTACTTCCTTCCCAATCATACACCGCAAGCACCATCTCTACAAAAGAAACAGCATACATTCCTGTACCTACATTCAAGGTTTCTAGATAGCTTGCTACATTATAGGGTAAATTATCTGTTGGCTTCCCCATTTTTTCATCATAATACTCTCCTAAATCTCCTAATGTAAATACATTGGTTAAGTAGCCCCACATGGAATAATTATCATAATCCATGAGCTTATTAAAAGCGTCATCAAAGGGCTCATTTGCAAAAGCTGTCAGGAAGGGGCCATTTACCTTATCTAACACCATGTTGATGGGTAAGTATGGTTTTCCTCCGGGTTGTGAAGTCTCTGTGACCCAAACCATAGGAAGACTACCGCCTTTATCTTTCCCAAAATTGAGCGAATTTAAACTCGCATCTTTTGCAATGATGGGGGCTTCCATGTTATTATAACGCAAACGCTGTACTTCTGAACTGTAATAAAACTTACGCCATTGTACCATTTTATCGGTCATCTTATTGCGTTCAAGAACTGCATTAAGCGACAAGCCTAGTTGTTGTACGGGTAACATATCTGGAGAGAATTGAGGAATACGCATCCCTCCTACTTCCCCATACAAACAAGCTTTATTGGGATCTTTTGAGTCATAGTTTGTGGAATACCATGTATCGATACGTCCTCCTACACGATCCGTACTCTCAAATACCTCACATTCGATGCCTAAGGATTGAAGAATCAATCCTGAATAGAGCCCTGCAAAACCGCCTCCTACGATTCCAACGACTGGGGTGTCTGATGATCGTTGAGAAGATCGTAATTTTGATAAATTACTTTTAGACTGTGCGCGTTGTTTTTTTAATGTAGCGGCATAATTTTCTCCATGATTTTTTACTAAGTAATCAGAAAATGCTTTTCGCATTGATCCTTTGGAGGATTCGGCTCTTTTACTTGGAGTGTTACGCTTTGAATTGGGGTTGTTAAATGAAAGATAACTCATTGATTTATTAGATTATAGGGTTCGATTAATTGTCCATGTAATGATAAATAATAGACAATTTAACAAATCTAATAGAGAATTATGACTTTCCTATGCGGGAAACTACGTGGTTTTCAGGATGGAAATGTAGCTATATCATTTTAAAATAATGGGTACGCTTTCGCGAAAGCGTATAGAAGCAGCACTTTATGTTGAGCAAAGCCGAAATACGAAAGCGTAGTAAGAAAGAGCCGATTAAGAAATATATTGGGGTGAAAGCGTCTATATTATTTTTTAAATCGCAGGGCTTTTTCAATAGTTAGTGTTTTATCCCAAACAATGGATACCCCTATACTTTCTTTGGTTTCTTTAATGTATTCATACATGCTCGAAAGTCCGACAGAAGCCCGTAAACTCCTAAGATTTTCAAGGTCTTGGATAGGCCATACAGCGCTTTGGTTATTGGTGTTCTCGAAAGTCTGAGTCCCAAAACGTTGGGGTAATAACGCATTCATTTGCAACCGATCATACATGGTCGCAGCATCATCTGGATCTAAAAATCCTAAGGCAACCATCTCTTCCACTTTGGGATAATACGTTCGCATAAGGTCATCATCACTATTTTGTAAAATAAGATATACAGAGGTATGCGCTTCTTTACTTAAGGATTTTGGCCAATCACAGTTATTAAAAAATGCTTTCAAATACGATTGATTATACGTGTCTTGTTGCTGCATCTTAGTAATCAACGCATATTGTTTCAGTTTGGCACTGACATCCTCCTCTGGTATCGTTTCGGCCAGTAATGGCATTAATTCCATTCTAATTTCCTGCCCTTTATTTTTAAGGGCAATTAACTCTTTGTTTAACTTCTTAATAGAGCAGTCTATCACTTTTGGAGCGTATAGAGAGGTGAGGGAGCTAAATAATACAATCATACAAGGGTCTGGTTATTAGATATTTTTACAAATTAATATGTTTTAACTAATGATTCTTATCGTTGTTACAACACAATGGCATAGCGTGGTGCGACTATGCCATGTGCTGAACAGGTTTTGAGAATAGACATATTGAGTGATTCTCAAAAAGTTGCGTATCTATAGTTATAGGGAACCACAACAGATACGCTACATGGGGGTTACTTATATGTTAAAAACAACGCAATGCGTTATTTTGCTTTTGCTAATTTTTTAAGTCTATCAGAGACTATTTGCATTTTAAGGGCAATCAGGCCTTCTACAGCAAGTGCGATATCTGGGTTATCTGTTTCTCCCCTAAACCATCTATGAACTGTCGTTCTTTCTGTATCAGATAGGACAGCAATCTTGGCGATATCACCATAGCCGAGCTTAGATTTAAGCGCTTTACGTACCGTTATTTTATTATCTATGTTATTATTCATTACTTTGTGCAACAGTTTGCTCTAATGAGTGACAAAGATAGAGCATTACTCTAATATTACAAAATAAAATAGAGTATTATTCTATTTTAAATGAGGTGTTTACGTATGAGCATAAACGATAGAACCAAGTTATTTGTGAAATCCCAAGGGATCACAATGAAGGCTTTTGAGAGATCAATTGGCGCTTCTAATGGCTATATTAATAATATTTCACGAAGTATCAGTCTTGAAAAAATAGACTTAATTGTCAAAAAATACCCCATCTTAGATATTGAATGGTTATTGACAGGTAAAGGGGATATGCTTAAACCATTATCTGCTTTTACAGAGCCTGAATCTCAATATGTGAATGAAGACGAAAAGACAAGAGCATCCATTACCGCAAAAGCTTTAGTCAAAATTGACGCTTCTATGACACATCTACTTCAAGAGGTTTCCGAAATAAAAGAACGGCTTCGTAAAGGAGAAAAATAATTCTTTATCCACTTTTATTTTTTTATACACTACCCTACATTTCTTCAAATGTACTATCAATTATATGTTGAATAAGTGACACTTGCCTTTTTTTAAACTGTAATCAAAAGTTATTTTCAACCTATTTTTAATGTGCTATAAAGTGCCATAATTTCTCTTTCTGTGTTATTATTCATTACTTTGTGCAACGGTTTGCCTTAACAAACTAACCAATAGAGTAATACTCTATTATTTATAAATAAAATAGACTAATACGCTATTTTTAAGAAGTAATTAGATTTATGAGTCTCAATAAAAGGACCAAAACATTTGTAAAATCTCAACAGATTACCATCAAGGCTTTTGAGGAATCAATCAACGCGTCTAATGGCTATATCAATAATATTACACGAAGTATCAGTCTTGAAAAAATAGACCTGATTGTCGAAAAATATCCCATCTTAAATATTGAATGGTTATTAACGGGTAAAGGAGATATGCTTAAACCATTATCTGCTCTCAGCGAACCTGAATTACAATATGTTAAAGAAGATGAAAAGACAAGAGCATCGATCACTGCAAAAGCATTAGTAAAAATTGATGCATCAGTTACGCACTTACTTCAGGAGGTTTCTGAGATTAAAGAACAGCTCATCAAGAAAGAGAAGTAATCATTATCAGGCGTGTCCCATTAAAATATACATATCGCTATGAGCGCTATGTATAGCAGGTAGTACATACGCTTTTTAATGAATAAAACCTGCTCATCCTTGCTATTAGTGCTTTTAGGTGAAGGTAAAGAAAACACATGTAGGTCAGTTAATTATCAGATAATTAAGAATGAGTCTTATGTCTAAAAGCGAGCAGTCTTGTGCCTTCGTCGGACACGACTACATCTTTATAGCTTCTTCGCTTCTTCCCAAAACACATCCATTTCTGCCAAGGTCATATCGCCTAAGCTCTTACCCAACGTACTGGCTTTACTTTCTAGATATTGAAATCGTTTGATGAACTTCTTATTTGTTCGTTCTAAGGCGCTTTCTGGGTCTACATTTAAGAAGCGTGCATAATTAATCATGGAGAAGAGTACATCGCCAAATTCGGCTTCTATTTTCTCCTGATCGTTGGCGTTTACTTCGTCTTGCAACTCCCCTAGTTCTTCTTGTAGTTTTTCAAAAACTTGTTGAGGTTCTTCCCAATCAAATCCTACGCCTGCCACTTTATCTTGGATGCGGCTTGCTTTTACCATCGCAGGTAAGCTTCGTGGTACGCCTTCTAAAACGGACTTTTTTCCTTCTTTCAGCTTTAATTTCTCCCAATTGCGCTCTACTTCTTTGTCATCGGCGACATCTAGATCCCCGTAAATGTGTGGGTGACGATCTACCAATTTATCTGAGATGCTATGGGCTACATCGGCGATGTCAAAATCCTTGGTTTCACTTCCGATTTTAGCATAAAAAACAATGTGCAATAGCAAGTCTCCTAACTCTTTCTTGATTTCCTCTAAGTCATTATCCAAAATGGCATCGCCAAGTTCATAGGTCTCCTCTATGGTAAGATGACGTAAACTCTGCATCGTTTGTTTTTGATCCCACGGGCATCCCACACGGAGCTCGTCCATGATGGTTAAGAGTCTATCAATCGCATCTAGTTGTTGTTGTCTTGTGTTCATAGCTATATTTCATTTCCGCGGAGGCGGAAATCTCATTTTTATTGGTCAATTACTTTCATATAATCCTCATACCTCAGTTTTAGAACATATACTCCCTTCAGGGGCGAAATCTCATGATTAAATTCTTAACTCAATTAAAGATCTAAATCTTCTCTTATTATTTTATACTTGTCTTTGCGTTGCTTCTTCATTTTCAACGACTTCTCTTTTGCGGCATATTCATTTTTATCAGATGAGAAACACATTTGACTTTCCGTAAAATAAGATCCTTTTTTGATCATCAATCCGTTATACCGACACTCTTCATACCCACAATCATGTTTTGAATACACGCCAAAATTGCGATGTTTTATTTTCTTATCCGAAAGTATTTTTTGTTGATTGGTTCCAATATTTGTCCAAAGCTGTTGCTCGTCAGCCACCGTTAATTCCATGCCTAAAGTAGTGAGATCAAAATAGGTTTTCGGATCTTTCAACTGATAGAAATTAAAGGTCTTTTCAAAAGTCGTATGCGCGTAGTCTCTAATCGCTATACGATCATCAAGCGTCAACTTTTCATTTTCACATATCGATCGGTACATTCCTAGCGTATTAAAGTCAGTGTACTTTTTATGATTGTCGATATAGTGCATGTATTCACTTTTGGATAATTGATTAAATTTCTTACCGATTTTCATTTGTTCTTTCTATTAAATACTCACTCTAAGATGAATCATATTCTATCACTTATCTTAGTTTTAGAATATATCCTCCCATTAGGACTGGGGAAAAGATATATTCGGCTTTAACGTGAATAGTACAGCTGATAGTGCATATTTCTTCGCATCTAATGGGTGTCCTAGCTATTTGATTCAAGTATCTTGATCTATAAACTTTGATACTTATCA
>CAYGQJ010000124.1:0-12245 GCA_964351845.1 uncultured Flavobacteriaceae bacterium
CTACACTCAAATCTAGATTTGAGTAGACTGGATGCGGGAGATGCGTTTCTTTTGTAACCTTCTTATAAAACACAATGAGATTCCCACCTTCGTGGGAATGAAATGCACCCACACATGAAACACATTATTATGAAACACATCCTCACAATATCCTTATTCTTTTTTACATTACTAAGCCTTGCGCAACAACCCGCAAACGAACTCGAAATCATCGATCAATTCCTTACGGAGGAATACCCCAAAAACGAACCTGGGGCAGTGGTGTTGATTTCAAGAGGGGAGGAGATTGTATTTCAAAAAGCCTATGGGTTGGCTTCTTTAAAACCCAAGCGAAAACTGAAAACCGATATGGTCTTTCGAATCGCTTCGATGACCAAGCAATTCACATCTGTGGCGGTTTTGCAGTTAGTAGAAGCGGGGAAAGTTTCTCTTTCGGATACGATTCAACAGTACGTTCCTTATTATCCTGTGAAGTCACATCCCATTACGATTCATCATCTGTTATCCCAAACGTCGGGTGTACCTGACTATTTTGATGTCGATGAGGATGAGTTTCACTTACTTGCCAAAGACTATACGCCAAAAGACATCATCGCTTATTATAAAGACGAGCCTTTGCTTTTTGAACCTGGTTCTAAGTGGGCATATAGCAATGGGAATTATCCGTTGTTGAATGCCGTTATTGAAAAAGCATCTGGAATGAAAAAACGAGATTATATGGCACAGTTTATTTTTGGTCCTCTGGGGATGAAGCGAAGTGCAATTGGTGATCCAGTACATCTTAAAAGGAAACAGATCGTCACAGGGTACGCCGAAGATGAAGTAGGGGTTTTTACAGAAGGTCCAGCGATGTCTAATAGCGTTGGTGGCGTGCGAACCAATGCCTATGATTTGTATCTATGGCATCGCGCGTTGCACGACAAAACAGTGTTATCTGAGTTTGTCGTGAGTCAACTCACCACCGAAAAGAAAACCGATGCAGGCGAGGGGACTGGTTATGGGTATGGATTTTTTATAAAAGAACTACAAGGAAGTCCCACGGTGCAACACGGAGGGAACTTATTTGGCTTCACCAGCAACGGATTGTACTTACCTAGCGAAGATATTTTTGTTTGTGTGTTGTCCAATACCAAATTTGACCGAACCCCAGATATTTCAGATTATATCGGTAGTGTAATGCTCCATAAACCGATTATGATCCAAAAGAAATCCGACATTCGGCGTGATATATATAAAGAGTATTTAGGGGTATATCGATTAAAGGATGATGCAACCAAGCGTTTCGAAATACAAGTGTTTGATACGATGTTAGTGATGATTCCTATGGAAGCACGAGATACCGCAGGGATTTTACGGCCTATTTCTGAAGATTATTTTGAGAGTAAAGAGGCAAAGGCAACGGTACAGTTTACAAGAGATGAGAGCCAAGAGGTGATTGGGTACACGGTAGAACAGAATGGGACGTATCATTTTGTGAAAGAGGAATAAAGCCCAAGCCCCCTAGCCCCCAAAGGGGGGATTCTTACTCGGGTTCTTTTACTCTTGGGTGATTAGGTGTATGTGAAAAATAGAGTACTACTCTATTTGTGTATTAGTTTTATAGAAGTACTAAAGCTAGGCGACTGAGTGATTTTCGTAGAAAATTGTACCGAAGTCACTGGGGTTGGAGGTCTTGAGTCTTTTAGTCTTGATTCCTGATTATTTTAACCCTGAGTCCGCTTTCGCGAAAGCGTATATTACCTTTAAAAAGAATGCTGAAATTAATTTGCTTTTATGTAAAGCTGATTTTTTTTATAATCAAATACCCAATGAAAATGCTTCATGATGTTTCCGCCTAAAATGGCGGTAAAAGCAGTAGTAGCAGGGGTTAGGTTTAAGCTTGCTTCGATATCTTGGATCGTTATATTGGCTATCATTGCTTTTGGGATGACGACTAGATCTGATGCTATGACAGTACCATCGGTGCCTGATGATCTTGAATTTCTTAATTTTTTAAAATGGTTGGCGAGTCCTTTTTTGGATACAATTTTATGGTATACAATCAGATCTCCGTTATATCCCGTATCGATCATCACAGGGAATTTGACAGGTTCTTCCTCTTTAAAAACGGTCATTTCCATATAAAAAAGATCTCCCGTAAAATCCAAGTCAATTTTTTCAAAGGAGCTCTTATCGGCTAGGGTGTTTTTTGAGGAATGCAAGACAATGATGTTGCGATCATAATCTATCTCCATCAGATAGTCTTCAAAAAATGGATATCCGATCACGCCATCAAATGTGTAGTGTTTTTCTGGATATGCAATGCCTATAAGCTCTTCGTTTTCTCTCTTGAAACGACCAATGTGTAAGGTATTTCCACTACTTATTTTTTGTGAACTGACGCCGTTGGCACCTATGTTGTCGACATTTCCATCAAAGGTAAGATTGAGTTTACTATCTGTTTTGGTGGTATTTACAACCATACCAGAAGCGCCTGTATCAAAAATGAAATCTAATGCTTCTGAATTATTGACCCTAGCTTTTAAATAGATTCGGTTGTCATTTCCTATCGTAATTGGAATGGTATCTTGAGCGATTATGGTTTCCGTAGCAAAAAGAATACTACAAAAAAGAAAAAGTATCTTATCTATTTTCATACGTATGGATTGATCTATATAGCATAACTCTAGAACTCACAAAATAGTATCTATATACAATAGCAAAGAATACCCATGTTTTTTTTAATTTTTACACTTCGAGTAAGCGCGGCATCCACTTTTACGTCATTCGCTTTCGCGCCTGCCTGCCGGTAGGCAGGAAAACGAACTATAATTAAATTCTATTTATAAAATTCAGATAATAGATAATTATTATACTAGTAAAAAATAGAACCTCATTAAAACGTTTTTAAGCGATTTTCAGAAATTGATCGTATAAATGATCGCTTTCTGATATTTGAAGCAAAATACACCCCTTTAAAAAAGAAAATCGATTTTAGGCGACATCAAATTCGCTGACAAAATGCATTTTTACGGATGGGTATTTTTGCTGTGTCATTTGTAGGCTAAAGGAAGAATCGGCTAAAAATACGAGTTGGTTTCTTTTGTCTTTTGCCATAAAGCGTTGTTTCACACGTAAGAATTCTTTGAACTCTTCACTTTTTGGATCTTCGGGATCTACCCAACACGCTTTGTGTACGTGAAGGGGTTCGTAGGTACATTTCGCGCCATATTCATGTTCCAATCGATACTGAATCACTTCATATTGAAGGGCGCCTACGGTACCAATGACCTTACGTCCATTAAGTTCCAAAGTGAATAACTGAGCGACCCCTTCATCCATGAGCTGGTCAATACCTTTGGCCAACTGTTTAGATTTCATAGGATCAGCATTATTGATATACCTAAAATGCTCTGGTGAAAACGAAGGAATTCCTTTGTAGTGAATCTCTTCTCCAGAGGTGAGGGTATCACCAATTTTAAAATTACCGGTATCGTGTAAACCGACAATATCGCCTGGATACGAAATATCGACAATTTGTTTACGCTCAGCAAAAAAGGCATTAGGGCTTGAGAATTTTAATTTTTTCTTGTTACGTACGTGTAAATACGGGGTGTTACGTTCAAAAACACCAGACACAATTTTTATAAATGCCAGACGGTCTCTGTGTTTTGGATCCATATTGGCATGGATTTTAAATACAAAACCAGAAAAATCCTTCTCATCAGGATGCACCATACGCTCTTCACTTTGCTTAGGACGTGGGGTAGGGGCAATTTCTACAAAACAATCGAGGAGTTCGCGAACACCAAAGCTGTTTAACGCCGATCCAAAAAATACAGGTTGCTGTTTTCCATCGAGATAGGCTTCTTTGTCAAATTCAGGATAGACGCCTTGTACTAATTCTAGCTCTTCTCTCAGTGTTTCAGCTGTCTCTGAGCCTACCAATTCATCAAGTACACTGTCTTGAAGATCAGATATTTCTACAGTTTCTTCTATATTTTTACGGCTATCGCCACTAAAGAGGTTGACATTTTTCTCCCATATATTATAGATGCCTTTAAAGTCATAGCCCATTCCGATTGGAAAACTTAGGGGTGTGACAGACAGGTGTAATTTTTGTTCAATCTCATCGAGTAATTCGAAAGCGTCTTTTCCTTCACGATCTAATTTATTGACAAACACAATCATGGGAATGTTGCGCATACGGCAGACTTCGACGAGTTTTTCGGTTTGTTCCTCGACTCCTTTGGCAACATCGATAACGACAATCACACTATCGACGGCGGTCAGTGTTCTAAAGGTATCTTCAGCAAAGTCCTTATGTCCAGGAGTATCTAGGATATTGATTTTAGTGCCTTGATACTCAAATGCTAATACAGAGGTTGCGACTGAGATTCCACGCTGGCGTTCTATCTCCATAAAATCACTGGTCGCTCCTTTCTTGATTTTGTTTGATTTTACAGCACCCGCTTCCTGAATAGCTCCTCCAAAGAGCAGTAATTTTTCAGTTAATGTGGTTTTTCCAGCATCGGGATGCGATACAATTCCAAAGGTTCTTCGTCTTGCGATTTCGTCTTTTACACTCATGAATGACAGCTAAATTTTCTGTTGCAAATATACTAGAAACCATTGGGTAAAAAGCTACATATATAGATTCAAAAGTGCGTTGTTTTTAGCAATTGATTGTTAATAACTCTTTTAATAACTAGTCCTCAATACTACAATTTGTACTAAAAAAACGTTCGGAATTACAAAAAAGATGCGCGTCATCTGACGACATTTTTAGGGTACGCCTAAAAAAAAATAAAAAATATCAAAAATGTGCACGAATGGGTGTTTAAAATACGTTTTTTTTTTACGGTTTGTTTTTGGTGAAAACCCATTTAAAAAGCACCTTTTTTGAAGCGCATTTTTAGGCGTTTTAAGAGACTTATTTTTTAAATTGTTAATTTTTCTTAAAAATACCCCGTAAAACTACGTGGTTATTGTTTTTACGGCTTTTTCAATGGGTTTTCTTCTTTTTTTGCTTTCGCGAAAGCGCATATAACTTGCTGAAAACACAGATTTTGCATGAAATTTAGATAAATGCTACTGTGTGAAAACCGTAATTTTGAAGGGGTTTTGGAGAAAGCGTATAATCCGTACAAAACACTATGGAAAAGCCATAATTTGTGTATTTTGTCGATGTTTTAGATGCAAAGGTCTAAAAAAGGAAATAATCTATTTTAAGTTAAAATTAATGAAATATATTTGGGTCACCCAACTTGAATATTAATACTTTAAATAGTTTATAATTAAAATATAAATTTTGAATATTATGGTAGAGTATGCAAACGAACTGAATGTTCTATGTACTCGTGGGGGAATCTGTTATACAACGTGTATAATGCGATTGAATTTTCTAGGTTCTTTTAAGAACCCAATTCTCAACTAGTATTTTTTATTTAGAATGAACGGCACAAAAAAACTCATGTAGTTTTTTGATGCTGTGTATTAATTTGGTTTAATAAACCCAATATGAAGAAAAGTTACAAGACGACATTCCATACTTATGGTACCAAATTCCAAAAGGAATGGAAGTCATTTTTAGATATATTTAGTATGAAGATACATTACTTTAATTCCAGAAACGAATTATTCTCTAGTCAGCTTTCTGTTGATCAAGAACTGATTCCGCATACTCTAATACAGGTACCTGTATCTGCAAAGAGAAGCAACCTACGTTTTTCTCGTTTGTTGCTATTGGTATTGTTATTTGGTTTTGGTTTCGCGCAAGCGCAAATAGGTGTGCAATCCCCCTCTCTTCGAGGAGGACTACCAGGAACTCCAGAAGAGGTGTCCTTTCAGTGGGATGATGAGCAAGATATTAATAACAATGGGGATATTGACGCCAATGAAAATAATAGATCAGCAACCATAAAGTCTGTTACTGTTGGAAATACAGTGTATAATACGTTTGTAGTGCCTTCACGATATCAATTAACGCGATTAGGTATTGGAAATGGAGCAAATGGTAATAATCCAAACGGAAATGCAAATAATGCTAATGGGATCATTCTTAATTCTAATGAACAAATAGGAACGAGTGCTGATGCCACTTTTGATCCAACAGACGTTGGTGTAAGTGATTGGGATGACGAAGCGCTTGCGGCGTTTAGGAGTCAAAACTTAAATTATTATTTTACAGCAAATCCTAATGGAAGAGATTTGTGTGGTGATCCTCTTAATTTTGATGCAGCAAATGGTACTAACGGAGTACCAGAAACAGATTCTCAATTACAAACGTTATTTTATGATCCTCCCATCCCTTCAAATGAAGGTGGACTCATAGCAGTTACAGAACGTGGAGGAAATAACTGTTTATACATTCGATTATTTGGAACCCTACCAGGAAGTACTACAGAGGTGCCTCTTGGAGATACTTTTGTAAGAACGAGCGGTGATTTAAGAGATGGTAATTTTGCCAATCCATTGCCTGGGTCAGATTATTTTGAATCTGGACGCGAACAAGATAATAGTCAAACAATAGCAATCGCTTTATTTGAACTGAATGATGTTGCACCAACAGGATCTAAAATAACTCGCGTGCGTTTTATAGCAGCATCTAGAGATCATGGCGATGGTAAATTATTTATATTACAGCGTTATGCATTGCCACAGAATGGTTTAGGTTGTGTAGGTCAAGGCGCTTTTGATGGACAGATTGATAATTCGACATCTGTTCCTGATGGATCTACCTATACGCTTTTACAGCCTAGCCCTCCAGGACTTGTGCTTAACTCAGATGGGTCTTATACATATACACCTCAAGACCCTTCTTTTACAGGAGAGGTTGTTTTTAATTATGAAGTTTGTTTACCAGCGCCTAATGGAGGTGTTTGCGATACAAATACGTTGACTATAACGGTTAACGAATTACCTGACGAAGCCACTATTGATCTGAATTGTAATCCAGATGGAACGACGGATATTGTTATTGAGGCTCCTGTAGGACCTGAATTTCAGTATTCACTTGATGGGGGAGCTTTTCAGACATCTACTACTTTTCCAGATCTTGCAGAAGGTAGTTATGAAGTTACTGTTCGTAATGTGCTAACAGAATGTGAAAATGAGAGCTCAACAACCATTGTTATTGAAAACCTTGAAATTACCGTTCCTGTCGATGTGACAGATGTTCTCTGTAAAGGAGAGATGAATGGGGCGATCAATATTGAAGTGATTGGAGGGAAACTTCCATATACGTATGCTTGGAGTAATGGTGAAACTACCGAGGATCTTACAGATTTAGCAGCAGGTGTTTATACCGTTACCGTTACCGATGATTTTGGATGTACAGTTACAAAAGATATTACAGTTGCAGAGCCTCTGAACGCACTATCATCATCTGGGGATGTGGTAGATATATTATGTAACGGCGACGATACTGGAGCTATTGATTTTACCGTAAATGGTGGTACTTCACCATACACTTATGAATGGAGTAATGGAGAGACAACACAAGACCTTTCTGGATTAGTAGCGGGTAATTATTCTGTCATTGCTACAGATGCTAATGGATGTACGATTGCAGATAGTTTTACGGTTGAAGAAACGAGTAGTCCCATTAGTGTGAACATCACACGTGTTGATGCTACTACAGCGCAAGGCTGTTTAAATGGAGAAGCAACCGCTACAGTAACAGGAGGAACAGCTCCTTATACATACTTATGGAGTGCAAGTGCTGGTGGTCAAACAACACAGACAGCGACAAATTTACCAGGGAATTTTAACGGAAATGGTGCAGGAGTACATTCAGTAACAATTACTGATGCTAATGGATGTGAATTAGTACAGAGTGTGATTATTAATTGTAGTGATACCTGTGATGCAGTGATTGCTATTCAAAATACTACTGATGTACTTTGTGCTGGAGAAAATACAGGGAGTACTACGGTAAGTGCGAGTTCTGGTGCAAACCCAGCAGCTTTATTTACCTTCACTTGGAATACAGGTCAGGTAGATGCAGGAGTAACTTTTAGTACCTTAAGTAATTTAACTGCTGGTGTATATACGGTTAGTGTAACTATAGACGGGACAGTGTGTTTAGCTGTTGAGCAGAGTGTAACGATCACAGAGCCAACAAGTCCAGTAGGGGTTTCGATTTCATCTACAGATGAAACAGGCCCAGGGTTAAACAACGGAACGGCAACTGCCAATCCAACAGGTGGTGTGCCTCCTTACACGTATTTATGGAGTAATGGTGAGATGACCCAGACCATTACTGATTTAGCACCAAACACCTATAATGTAACGGTAACTGATGCCAATGGCTGTGAAGCCATGAACACGGTGATTGTAAATGAAGGAAGTTGTCAGAATTTAGCAATTACAACAAGTGCAACCAATGTAAGTTGTAATGGATTCTCAGACGGAACCGCTTCTTCAAACACAACAGGCGGCGTAGGACCATTTACATACGAATGGAGTAACGGAGCAACAACAGAAAATATTACAGGATTAGTAGCGGGATCTTATACGGTAACCGTAACAGATGGCTTTACAAATTGTACGGCACAATCAACAGTAACTGTCAATGAACCAAGTGTATTGAGTGGTGGTATTGCTGTGAATAACGTATTATGTTTTGGAGAGGACACAGGTTCTCTTAACTTAACTGTAAGTGGTGGAACCTTCCCATACACATTTGATTGGAGTAATGGAGAGAGCACCGAAGATGTTATAGATTTAGTGGCTGGAGATTATTCTGTAACGATAACCGATGCTAATGGATGTGAAATTACAGTAGATGCTACTGTGATGCAACCTACTAGTGCATTATCAGATTCAGGAACAACGACGGATGTTCTTTGTAATGGAGATGCAACCGGAGCGATTAACTATACAGTAAGTGGTGGAACTCCTCCATATACGTACGAGTGGAGTAATGGAGAAACTACTCAAAACCTTACAGGTTTAGTAGCGGGTAATTACTCAGTAATTGCAACCGATGCTAATGGATGTACAATCTCAGAGAGCTTTACACTGACTGAGCCAGATAATGCCTTAAGTGTTAATATTACACGTGTAGATGCTACCACAGCTCAAGGTTGTTTAAATGGAGAAGCGACTGCTACAGTAAGTGGTGGAACTCCTCCTTACACTTATGAGTGGAGTGCAAGTGCTGGTGGTCAAACAACACAGACAGCTACGAACTTACCAGGAAACTTTAATGGAAATAGTGCAGGTGTTCATTCGGTAACTATTATAGATGCTAATGGGTGTAGATTAGTACAGAGTGTGATCATCAATTGTAGTGATACCTGTGATGCAGTGATCGCTATTCAAGATGTAACAGATGTACTTTGTTCTGGAGAAAATACAGGAAGTACTACAGTAAGTGCGAGTTCTGGTGCAAACCCAGCTGCTTTATTTACCTTCACTTGGAATACAGGTCAGGTAGATGCAGGAGTAACAACTAGTACGTTAAGTACACTGGCTGCCGGAGTTTATACAGTAAGTGTAACGATCGATGGTACAGTATGTTTAGCAGTAGAGCAGAGTGTAACGATTACAGAACCAACAAGTCCAGTAGGGGTTTCGATTTCATCTACAGATGAGACAGGCCCAGGATTAAATAACGGAACGGCGACTGCCAATCCAACAGGTGGGGTACCACCTTATACGTATTTATGGAGTAATGGTGAGATGACTCAGACCATTACTGATTTAGCACCAAATACATATACAGTTACAGTGACGGATGCCAATGGTTGTGAAGCCATGAACACAGTGACTGTGAATCAAGGGAGTTGTCAGAATTTAGCAATTACAACAAGTGCCACCAATGTAAGTTGTAATAGTTTTTCAGACGGAACCGCTTCATCAAATACAACAGGCGGAGTAGGGCCATTTACATATGAATGGAATACTGGCGCTACAACAGAAAATATTACAGGCTTAGTTGCTGGTTTATATACAGTAACGGTAACAGATGGCTTTACAAATTGTACAGCACAATCAACAGTAACCGTAAATGAGCCAAGTGTTTTAAGTGGTGGTATTGCTGTAAATAATGTGTTGTGTTTTAATGAGGGTACAGGATCGCTTAACTTAACCGTAAGTGGAGGAACATTCCCATACACATTTGATTGGAGTAATGGAGAGAGTACCGAAGATGTTATCAATTTAGCAGCAGGAGCTTATTCTGTAACGATAACAGATGCTAATGGATGTGAGATTACAGTAGATGCTACTGTGATGCAGCCTACTAGTGCATTATCAGATTCAGGAACAACGACCGATATTCTTTGTAATGGAGAAGCAACCGGAGCGATTAACTATACAGTAAGTGGGGGAACTCCTCCATATACATACGCTTGGAGTAATGGAGAAACTACTCAAAATCTTACAGGCTTATTAGCAGGCCCTTATTCAGTAATAGCAACAGATGCTAATGGATGTACAATTTCAGAGAGCTTTACACTTACTGAGCCAGATAATGGGTTAAGTGTCAACATCACGCGAGTAGATGCAACAACAGCACAAGGTTGTCTTAATGGAGAAGCGACTGCTACAGTTAGTGGTGGAACGGCTCCGTATACATATTTATGGAGTGCAAGTGCAGGAAGTCAAACCACTGCAACAGCTACAAACTTACCAGGAAACTTTAATGGAAATAGTGCAGGTGTTCATTCGGTAACTATTACTGATGCCAATGGTTGTGAGTTAGTGCAAAGTGTGATCATCAATTGTAGTGATACCTGTGATGCAGTGATTGCTATTCAAAATGTAACAGATGTACTTTGTTCTGGAGAAAATACAGGAAGTGCGACGGTAAGTGCGAGTTCAAATGCGAACCCAGCAGCTTTATTTACCTTCACTTGGAATACAGGTCAGGTTGATGTAGGCGCTACTTCTAGTACATTAAGTGATTTAACGGCTGGCGTATATACGGTTAGTGTAACGATAGATGGGACAGTGTGTTTAGCTGTTGAGCAGAGTGTAACGATCACAGAGCCAACAAGTCCAGTAGGGGTTTCGATTTCATCTACAGATGAAACTGGCCCAGGGTTAAATAATGGAACGGCGACTGCCAATCCAACAGGCGGTGTACCTCCGTATACGTATTTATGGAGTAATGGTGAGATGACTCAGACCATTACTAATTTAGCACCAAACACCTATAATGTAACGGTAACTGATGCCAATGGTTGTGAAGCTATGAACACAGTAACTGTCAATCAAGGAAGTTGTCAGAATTTAGCAATTACAACTAGTGCCACCAATGTAAGTTGTAATAGTTTTTCAGACGGAACCGCTTCATCAAATACAACAGGCGGAGTAGGGCCATTTACATATGAATGGAATACTGGCGCTACAACAGAAAATATTACAGGCTTAGTTGCTGGTTTATATACAGTAACGGTAACAGATGGCTTTACAAATTGTACAGCACAATCAACAGTAACCGTAAATGAGCCAAGTGTTTTAAGTGGTGGTATTGCTGTAAATAATGTGTTGTGTTTTAATGAGGGTACAGGATCGCTTAACTTAACCGTAAGTGGAGGAACATTCCCATACACATTTGATTGGAGTAATGGAGAGAGTACTGAAGATATTATCAATTTAGTAGCAGGAGATTATTCTGTAACGATAACAGATGCTAATGGATGTCAAATTACAGTAGATGCTACTGTGATGCAGCCAACTAGTGCTGTAACAGCAGATGTAACTACTACTAATGAAAATGGAGCCACTGCAAATGACGGTACAGCGACTGTTGTAGCTTCAGGCGGAACGCCTCCATATACGTATTCATGGAGTAACGGGGAAACAACTCCAATGATTACAGATTTAGATTCAGGAGATTATACAATCACTGTAACGGATGCAAATGGATGTACTTATGTAGAAACTGTTACAGTAAATTCTTCAAATCAGATTCCAAATGCAGAGGATGATACGGCAACCACTCAAGAAGATACGCCAGTAAATATAGATGTAACTAATGATGATGATTTTGGTACAGATGGACCTTCTACAGGAACTATAGTTATTATTTCTGGACCTTCTAATGGAACTGCTACCGTAAATGATAATAATACACCAGACGATCCTACCGATGATACCATAGATTATACGCCTAGCCCTGATTTTAATGGAGAGGACGAATTAGTTTATCAGATAGAGGATAGTAATGGGGATACTTCAACAGCTACCGTAACCGTAACTGTGACTCCAGAGCAAGACGTGATGGATGATATGGCTACGACTCCAGAGGATAC
>CAYGQJ010000125.1:0-12194 GCA_964351845.1 uncultured Flavobacteriaceae bacterium
CCGCCTGGGAGGATCTCTTACTCCCCGAAGGCAAGTATGAAAAGGCGTTTCAAGTGCTTTTATACACCTACATGCACTACAAAACTGGAGGCATCTCTTTTCCTGCAAAGGCAGGGATTATCTCGTTTAAGAAACTAAAAAACGGCTTTATGCCCTTTAAGTTTAATAGAGACCCCAATATCACCGAAGAAACAATGCTAGAATTTGAAAAGGTGTTAGTACAGTTGGTTTGTGAGATTGGGAGTGAGGAGGTTGTTTTTGAGGAATATTCCACAAAGACAGTTTAAACCAAAAAATCCACTTGCTTTCACAAATGGATTTTTACTTAATGTGGAGAAGATGGGAGTCGAACCCACGACCTCTTGACTGCCAGTCAAACGCTCTAGCCAGCTGAGCTACATCCCCGTGGTACAATAATAGCATATTTTCGCGACAGCGAAAAAACTAGTATCGCTTTTATATTATTCCTGTACACGCAAAATAAGCAACGGTTTTGTCGTAAAGAAATCTCTTTTTAACACCGCATTTGCCTCCCATAATTTTTGGAAAAAACCGCGCTTTCTGCGTACTACGCAAAGCATATCAGGGTTATTTGCCTGAAAATGCTCTAAAACCCCTTGATAGGTCGTTGCATTTTTTGTTAATGTATAGGATGCACTCATCTTTTTTAAGATATCACTTACGCCTAACATCTCTGCAGTGACATTGGGCGTTTCTACTTGCAAAAGATGTACTTCGCTGTCAAAATGCTTTTGAAATTTACAAAGCGGCTCTAACGCTTTCTTTTTAGAAAACTTCCCATCCTTAAAGCCAACTAAAATACGCTCAGGTACTTTAAAAACTTCGTTGTCAGGCACCACGAGTACCGGAATATTGGTCTCTTTTACTAATTTTCCAGAAGTTCTTCCTAGATATACCTCTTCTCGTTGTGAGTTACTACGTGGCGATAAGACCATTAAATCTACAGGCACATGCTTGTTAAATCGCTTGACCCCTTCTAGGATATCTCCCTTAATAGGATGGGCTATCACAGACACATCTTTGGCATCAACCGCCTTCAATACTGAGTTGATACGATTTTCAGACTCTTCCTTCAGTAAGGTGTTTACTTTTGACATCCCCCCTACTTTAGAAAACTCTTGAAAAACAGAAATCACATAGACATTGGCATCCAGTTTTTGAGCAAGATCAATGGCATATTGTAACGTATTTGCGGCACTACTAGAGGAACCTATAGGAACAAGTATATTTTTCATGGAATAAGACTTATTTTAGCTTTCTGTAAAACAAAAATAGGCTATATCTATGATTGTACCCTCAAAAATCTCGGAAATCCCTGAAATTCTCTTGCTCACTAAGCGTTGTGCTGCGGCAATGATCGCCAAAGGAATTTACCAATGGAATGAACACTATCCCACGCAACAAGCGTTTGAGAAGGATATAGAACGCAAAGAACTCTATGTCTATAAACTAGAAGAAAAGATCATAGGAACGGTCGTGATTTCTACACTGATGGATGAGGAGTATATCCCTATAGACTGGCTTTCGCCAAATGAAAACAACCTTTACATCCACAGGCTTGCGGTGCATCCCTCGTTTCAAGGACAGGGCTACGCGGTGCAATTAATGGATTTTGTAGAAGCTTTCGCGAAAGCGCATAACGCCACTTCACTACGTTTGGATACCTTTAGTCAAAACAAAAGAAATCAGGCATTTTATGAGCAAAGAGGTTATCAACGCCTCGGAAATATTTATTTCCCGAAACAAAGTGAGCATCCTTTTTATTGCTACGAACTCCTATTAAAATAATCGCTTACACAAACCTAACAAACCCATATCTCCCATCGAACCTACCGTACCCATTAATATCTCTTTCAAACGGATTCAGCAACTAGCCATTCCCGCCATTATTGCCGGAATTGCAGAACCTGTACTCTCTAGCACCGATGCTGCTGTGGTGGGAAATATGCCTGAATTCAGTACAGAATCACTCGCCGCTGTAGGCATTGTAGGCGCTTTTCTGTCGATGCTTATTTGGATCTTAGGACAAACACGAAGCGCGATTTCTGCGATTATTTCTCAAAATCTAGGCGCTGGAAAATTAGAAGATATTAAAGTACTTCCCGCACAGGCGATCTTTTTTAATATGATCCTCAGTGTTTTTGTTTTAGGAGGTACCTACTTTTTTGTAGAAGATATTTTTACATTTCTCAATGCTGAAGGCATGGTACTGGACTTAAGTATCGATTATTACAATATCCGCGTATGGGGATTCCCGCTTACCTTATTTACGTTTGCTGTTTTTGGGATTTTTAGAGGCTTACAAAATACCTTTTGGCCCATGCTGGTGGCCATATCTGGCGCCCTTATCAATATAGGACTTGATTTTGCCCTTGTATATGGGATTGAGGGTATAATAGCGCCGTTAGGAGTGAAAGGAGCTGCCTGGGCAAGCTTAGTATCACAAGCCATCATGGCACTCATGGCACTGATCTTTTTATTGGTAAAAACCAATATCTCCTTGCGATTGCGTTTTCCATTACATCCTGAGATTCGTAGGTTGGTGGGGATGAGTTTAAATCTTTTTGTACGTTCGTTATCACTCAATGTAGCGCTTGTTCTTGCGGTAAAAGAAGCCACAGCACTTGGTACAGCGAGTGTGGCAGCACATACCATAGCAGCTAATATATGGCTGTTTACGGCCTTTTTTATAGATGGATATGGTGCCGCTGGCAATGTATTGGGCGGAAGATTATTAGGAGCCAAAAATTACACAGGATTATGGCTTCTTACCAAACGCGTTAACACCTATAACCTCATCGTCGCTGGATTACTGATGATTGCATGCACCGTAGGCTACACCATCGTAGGAGAGTTGTTTACCAATGAAGAGGCGGTACTTACCGTATTTTATAGTGTCTTTTATATCGTGATTCTCATACAACCCCTGAACTCCATTGCATTCACATTGGATGCTATATTTAAAGGATTAGGAGAAATGGCATACTTACGCAACATCCTTTTGCTGGCGACATTTGTAGGCTTTGTTCCTATGATCTATCTTGGTAAACATATGGGATGGGGGCTTGAAGGGATCTGGGTAGCGTTTGTGGTCTGGATGTTTTTACGCTCAAGCACACTGTGTGTAAAGTACTATAACACCTACTATAAGCTAGCAAAAAATAGTTGATCCTCCCTAAAGGTTATATATCAGAAACCTTCATTCCGTCCTTTAAGATTTGAGGAAAAGAATGGGGAGTAAATAACCAAATAATACCCGTAGTACTCGATAATCGAGATTTAAACGCTCCGAGGATTGCCCCAAAATTAAATGGTTTTTCCTTTAATTACCACGTTCGTAGGCTTGCCCCGTTGGAGTTTATTCTTCTTCTACCTTTTTTAAGGAACCGATCATGGGTTTCCCCAAGTATACGACTTTACTTCCCTCAAATGATTTTAAAGGAGGCGCCTCTGCAGAAGAGCTAATAATGTCAATAAATCCATTCTTCTCTTTTACAAAAAGAGGAATCATCTCTTGATCGTCTAATAGTGTTTGTAATAATTCTTTGTATTCTTCTTCAGTATTGATCGCTATTTCTTGAATCACAGGATATTTTCGAGCGACTTCAGTAAGGTTGATATAGTCATCTGTCGTTGAAAAAAGCCCTTCTTTAGAAATAGTTTCAGGATGATCCATTTCTCGTTTGGAAATCAATCGAAAGGATCCATTTTCTCCAAATTGTTTACTAAATCTAGAGATCGCATACTCATTCACTTCACTACTTCCCGTGAGTGCCATAAGGTACCCAACATGATTCAGTTCTATATTATCTGTAATATCGTCAGAATATATATTGGCTTCAATCGCTTCTAACTCTTGTTCTTGTGCCAAACGCACGCTATTCCCATTACTATCTAATAACACGACATGTCTGTCATTACGTTGTAGATATCGAGCGATTAGTCTAGAAACTTCAGAAGCACCTACGATAAGAATTCCATCCGATTTTTTGAGAAAAACACCTACGATCTTGGCAAAAAGCCTAGCAGTAGTTGCATTTAATAACACCGTCCCCAACACAATCATAAAAACCAGCGGGGTAATAAACTCAGCATAGGGTTCTGGATCTTCTTTTAATAAAAGCTTTGATCCAAATAACGAAGCAATACCTGCAGCAACAATTCCTCGCGGACCTACCCAACTTATAAAAATACGTTCATTCATTTTTAAGTCAGAGCCGTAGGTACTTAAGAAAACTCCAAGGGGTCTTATCACAAAAACCACCACCGCAAATAGGGCGAGTGTTTCCCAACGATATAATAGCTCTAAATCCTCCATATTGATGTTTGCTGACAGCAAAATAAAGAGAATAGAGATTAATAATACACTCAGTGATTCTTTGAAATAAAGCAATTCTTTAATATTCGGTAAATTCATGTTTCCTAACACCATTCCCATCACCACGACCGCAAGAAGCCCTGATTCATGGGCAAAAATATCGGACTCCACAAACACCAAAAGAACGACAGAAAGGGAAACCACATTTAATAAATAATGAGGAATGAGTTTTTTCTTAATCGCAAAAGCAAGTCCGTGGGCAAACGTAAAGCCAAAGGTCGTCCCAAAAAGTAAAATCTTTCCAAACTCAATGAAGGCTGTTTTTGTATACTCCTGCCCTTCACCCACACTAATAAACTCAAAAACCAATACAGCGACCAGTGCACCAATAGGGTCAATCAAAATCCCTTCCCACTTCAATACAGAAGAGACATCTTTTTTAAGCGGAATATTTCTAAGAATAGGAGAAATCACCGTAGGCCCCGTTACAATAATTAATGCCGAAAATAAAAACGAAATCTTAAGGCTCAACCCAAAAATAAAATAAGCAGCAGCTCCTGCAAGAAAGAAGGTCACCGCACTTCCTATGGTAATTAGTTTTGTAATAACCGGACCAATGGTTCGTATTTCAGAACGTTTCAGCGTAAGCCCGCCTTCAAAAAGGATAATACTAATGGCCAATGAAACAAAATAATACAGGCCATCTCCTGGAAATAGTCCTTTCGTTCCATTCCACAAAGGCTCTATCCATTTAGTGCCATCTTCAGAGAGTAAGGTGGAAATCGGTCCCACAAAAAGACCAATAAGGATTAATGGCAAAATTGCAGGTAATTTTAATCGCCAAGCGGCCCACTGCGCAATAATTCCTAGGATAATAATTCCTGCTAACTCTAACATACATTGTTGGTTTAAAACGTAAATCTACTTCACGAATAAGGAATATACAATTCTTTGTTAAAAAGGCACTAAGAAATCTTTGTTAAAATGCCTTTTTTGTTATTTTGCAAGGATTTCAAATATGAGAAGTGTTTGGTTGTATACGCTTTCGCGAAAGCGTACTCCTTCTCAACACAACTTTTATTCTTATCTTCAAAAATATACGAGTCACTCTTATGAAAATATATCCCATAGAAGCAGGTCATTTTAAGCTTGACGGAGGTGCTATGTTTGGCGTTGTTCCTAAAAGTTTATGGACACGCACCAATCCTGCTGATGCGAATAATATGATTGATATTGCGGCTCGCTGTATGCTTATAGAAGACGGAAATCGTCTTATTCTGATCGATACAGGAATGGGAACTAAGCAATCAGATAAATTTTATAGTTATTACCATTTGTGGGGTGATTACACCCTGGATACGTCACTCGCAGCACACGGCTTTCATAGAGATGACATCACCGATGTTTTTATGACACATCTTCATTTTGATCATTGCGGAGGTTCTGTACAATGGAATAAAGACAAAACGGGATACGAACCTGCTTTTAAAAATGCTACATTTTGGAGCAATGAAGATCACTGGAAATGGGCCACTCAACCCAACCGAAGAGAAAAAGCCTCTTTCTTAAAAGAAAATATACTGCCCATGGAAGAAAGTGGGCAATTACAGTTTGTCACGAGAGAGGGAACGGCTTTTCAAGAGTCGTCAGAGCTAGGATTTGGGCTCTTTTTTGCAGATGGACATACTGATAAGCAAATGATTCCTCACATTACCTATCAAGACAAAACCATTGTGTTTATGGCAGACTTACTTCCTACTGCAGGGCATTTACCTTTGCCTTTTGTGATGGGATACGACACACGCCCTTTACTAACCCTTGATGAAAAAGAAGTTTTTTTAAACACCGCAGCAGATAAAGGGTATTATCTTTGGTTAGAACATGATGCGCATAACCCTATCATTACAGTGCAACACACTGAAAAGGGGGTTCGGCTTAAAGATACTTTTACACTAAACGATATTATTTAAATTTATACCCCCTTAAAATGCACTCTATTTTTAAAAAAGCCCTGTTTACCATTATTCTTTCGGCATTGATCCTTGGATGTGATACGCCCGCAGCTCTTGTTACCGTTGCCGTAGAAAATGTAGATAGTAACCCCTTAAAAGTTGCTCCTCTTACCGAGGCACAAGAAAAATCATGGGCTGCAAAAGATTTAATAAAAGATACCATTCCCGGAATGAGTATCGAAAAAACATACACCGAAATTCTCCCTGGAAAATCAGGTGTGCAAACCATTGTTGCGGTCATAGATAGTGGGATCGATATCAATCACGAAGATCTTAAAAACGTGATCTGGACCAACCCAAAAGAAATTCCAAATAATGGAAAAGATGATGATCATAACGGTTATATAGATGATATACATGGTTGGAACTTTTTAGGTGATGTAGAAACAGAGCAACTCGAACTCGCCCGAATCATAGATCGCTATGACCCTGAATTTAAAGGCAAGACCGTTGCTCAAATCCCTGCCAATAAAAGAAGCCTATTTACAACCTATCAAAAAGCAAGGTCTGAACGCACTAAGAAATATCAGGAGTTACAAGGAGATAATCAAGAATATACGACACTTCTAGGACAAGTAAAAACAGCACACAATGCTGTTTCAAAAAAAATAGGAAAAGAAAATTATACATCAAAGGATTTAAAAGCGATACCAAATCCTAATGAACAAATGCAAAATTACATAGCCTTCCTCTCACAGATGCTTCAATTTGAAGATTCCGTTCCTATATTTATAAAAAGCCTAGAGGACTATCTAGAATATCTAGATGGCCGATTAAAAAATTATGCGTTAGGCGTAAATTACAGGAAAGTACTAGGAGATGACCCTTATGATATTACAGATACCTCCTATGGTAATAATAATGTAATAGGACCAAAACCAGAAGGAGCTAGACACGGGACGCACGTAAGTGGTATTATTGCAGCGCAACGTAGTAATGGTATTGGTATGGATGGGGTTGCAAATAACAACATTAAAATTATGGCCATACGAGCCGTTCCTAGTGGCGATGAGTATGATAAAGATATTGCACTCGCTATACGCTACGCGGTAGATAATGGCGCCAAAGTCATCAACACTTCGTTTGGAAAATACTACGCCCAAAATCCAGAATGGGTCTATGATGCCATTCAATATGCTGCAAAAAACGATGTGCTTATTGTAAATGCTGCCGGTAATGAAGGGCTTAATCTAGATGACCCCGCTAACAGAGTATATCCTAATGATCAGTTAGATATTACCTCAGAAATGAGTGATACTTTTTTAACCATTGGAGCGCTAGATGACACCTATGGTAGTGAGATCGTAGCCTCTTTTTCTAATTTTGGAAAATCAAATGTAGATATATTTGCTCCAGGGGATAATATATGGTCTACAACACCAAACAACACCTATGAATTTCTAGGTGGCACCTCTATGGCTGCTCCTAATGTGGCAGGTATCGCAGCTATGTTACGTAGCTATTATCCTAAAATTAAAGCAAAACGAATAAAACAAATTATCATCACTAGTGGCTTATCTATCACAAATGCTGTGATTGTTGCTGGTGATCCAACAAAGCGAGCAAAATTTAACGAGCTCTCTAAGTCTGGTAAAATTGCAAACATGTATAATGCCTTTAAATTGGCAGCGTTAAACAACTAACTTATGATGATCAAACCGCTTTTAAAATCAATTTTCATTGCAAGTGTATGTGCTTTCTTTACAGCAAGCACAACTGCACAGAACACTTCGTACTGGCAACAACATGTTGATTACAACATGGAGATTGACATGAATGTAAACAACTATCAATACACCGGAAAACAAGAGTTAACCTATACAAACAACTCTCCCGATACACTGACGCAGGTTTTTTATCACCTCTATTTTAATGCCTTTCAACCGGGTAGTGAGATGGACGTACGGTCCCGTACTATTGCAGATTCAGATCCTCGAGTAAGTGATCGAATCAGTAAATTAGGGCCTGATGAAATAGGGTTTATGAAAGTGAACAGCCTAAGCCAAGATGGTAAAAAACTCTCTTACGAAGTAGCTGGCACCATACTAGAAGTAGCATTAAAAACACCCATTCTCCCTGGCCAGAAAACAACATTCGATATGGATTTTACAGGACAAGTACCTGTACAAATACGCCGTAGTGGACGTAATAACAAAGAAGGAGTCGCATTATCAATGTCACAATGGTATCCTAAACTTGCCGAATATGATTTTGAAGGATGGCATGCAGATCCATACATTGGGCGTGAATTTCATGGTGTATGGGGTGATTTTGATGTGAAAATTACCATCGATGCAGATTATACACTAGGCGGTACAGGATATATTCAAAATGGGAATGAAGTAGGACATGGATATCAAGATAAAGGGGCTTCTGCCACGCCAAAAACAAAAAGAGGAAAATATACGTGGCATTTTGTAGCACCAAACGTACATGATTTCACATGGGCAGGAGATCCTAATTATCGTCACGACACCTACATTGCAGAAAATGGGGTGGAGTTGCATTTCCTTTATAAAAATAACCCTGAGATCATAGAAAACTGGAAAAATCTACAACCTAAAACAGCTGCGATTCTATCATACCTCAACAAGCATGTAGGCACATACCCATACAAACAATATTCTGTGATACAAGGAGGTGATGGTGGTATGGAGTATGCCATGTGTACTTTTATTACAGGCGAACGAAGCTTTGGAAGCCTTGTAGGTGTCACCGCACATGAATTTGCACATACATGGTTTCAGTTTTTATTGGCAACCAATGAGGCAAAACATGAGTGGATGGATGAAGGGTTTACTTCCTATATTTCTGCAAAAGCCATGAATGAAGTGATGGATCAAAACAGAGAAAACCCATTTTCTGGATCGTATCGAGGTTATTACAGGCTAGTAGAAAGTGGTCATGAACAACCACAAACTACACATGCAGATCGCTATAATAGAAATCGTGCCTATGGTGCAGCTGCCTACAATAAAGGGGCTGTTTTTCTTGCACAATTAGGGTATGTCATTGGAGAAGACAATCTTGCCAAAACCTTAAAAAAGTATTTCAATGATTTTGCTTTTAAACACCCAACTCCAAATGATATCAAACGTACTGCTGAGAAAGTATCAGGCATACAGCTAGACTGGTATCTTACAGACTGGGCGCAAACTACAAATACGATAGACTACGCGATTACCAAAGTGGTGGCAGATGGGAATAAAACGAATATTACGCTTTCGCGAAAAGGACTCATGCCTATGCCTATAGATTTACAGATAACAACCAATAAAGGGGATGCTATGTACTACATACCCTTGCGTATGATGCGTAATGAAAAACCCAATACAACAAATTATACACAATTAGAAGACTGGCCATGGACCAACCCAACATACACCTTTACTCTTGATGTCCCTATGTCAAAAATAAAATCAATGACCATTGACCCTAGTCGATTAATGGCTGATATCAACCTTGAAGACAACGATTGGAAAAACTAACAAGTTCTTCTTTTTGAAAACAAAAATCCCGCTCTATCAAGCGGGATTTTTTTATGAACTCCTATGAATTTAAACTTATCTCTTAATAAATCGAGTAACTACACGTTCGTTATTCTGAGTGGTCGCACTCATAAAATAAACACCATTAGTATATCTACTTACATCTATAGTTCCTTGAGAAAGATCATCTATAGTGCCTTCATCTATAATTCTCCCTGTATAGTCTATGATTTGATAGGCAGAAATACTAAGGGCTCCAGACGTTCTGAAGTTTAAGAGATCACGTGTAGGATTAGGAAAAACACGAAGTATATTCTCGGTGCTATTTTCTGCAAAATCCTCTACAGAAAGTACCGTAGCTACGGTATCATACATCCCATTACCATGCGTTCCAATAAGAAGAGCATTGTCAGAAGGACGGTATTTAAGATCACTTATTAAAGCCAGTCCGATACGTCCTCCTCCTTCAAGTAACCAATCTACCTGAGTGGGGTCAGGGCTACTAAATAATCCTCTAGCGGTACCCACATAGTATCCTGTTTGTCCATCTACCTCTGTAATTGCAGTAGACCGAATAGAATGTGCCGATAGGTTACGTTCTATAACCTCCCACGTTGGATTGTCGCTGGTCGCATTATTTGTGAGGAAAATATTAGTAATATTATAATTCCCATAAACCGCCATCACAATGTCTGGATTTGTAGGATGAATAGCAAACCCTGTAACGATCGTTCCGCCTGCTGTTGACGCTGCTGGAGGAGTTATATTAACTGCATCAGATAAATCTGTAGCGTTATGAGGATCATCAAGTCTAAAGACACCCCCACTATCACCTCCTACAAGAAGATAACTACTCGCAGGGTCGTAAGCGCCCCTTGTGGCTGTAAATCGTCTCAAACCTTCATTTGTAGGCAATCCTCCAAGATTATCCCAAGTAGTAGGAGTTATATTCTCTACATCTGCCGTTTTAAACATGGTACTACCATCTGCATAATACAGCGCATTTGTATTATCTTCATCAAGATAAAAGTACGTCACAAAAATACTATTGTTCGTTCCTTGAGGTCTTATATTTCCTATAACATTTGATCTTAACACTCCATTTTGGATTCCAAAATATACTTCAATATCATTATTTGTTCCTCTTCTAGCTATACCAACAGCGACACCATCTCCTCCAAAAAAGGGAGTATGCTCTGTAACATTTGGTAAACCAACATCTATTCCTCCAAAGGTAGTTCCATTATCCTGAGCGCCTCCAAAGACAAAGTCAGAACCCTCTACTGGGTCTAGTGCAACATGATAAAATTGATAGGTTTGGTAATTGTTATTAAGATTCACCCAAGCTACAGTAGCTGCAGTTACGTCATCTGTTCTATGTACGCCTCCATCTGTTCCTGTAAAAAATATGTTAGGGTTGGTAGGGTCAAAAACAAGTGCATGAATATCCGGATGGTGCAGATCACCTCCGCCCAAATCATACAAAGCAAAATCTTGATTGTCACGATATCCTCCTATTCTTGTGAACATAGGGTCCGTCTCTATATTTTCTATCTTATAGGCATTAGACCCTCCAATAATGACAAAATTTTCGTCATCTGGTTTTACATTTATCGCTTGATCATAGGCTATTTGATGTGTATAAGGATCGTTCCCTGGCAAATCCCCTCCCGGTTCATCTGGCAGGGTAGAAGAAAAATCTGTCCACGTATCGGTGCTTAGGTCATAACGCCATAAGTCGGCATCTATACCCGACGTATTACCGTTTGTATACAGCGCATATAACAAGTTGTCATTTGAAGGCGCTGTGCTAATCACTATACGACTAAGATTATTTGTTGTTGCATCCCAACCAGCAGGGCTTCCATTTTCAGCAATACGTGTCCAAGCGCCATCTCCCGTTTCTGAGGTATGAACACCATTCATTGAAGAATTCCCGTGAAAAGTCGCAAATACTCTTCCTGCTCCATTTATTGCAACATCAGTAAATCCACCGTTACCAGGCTCTTGTAACTCTATAGTGATATCAGTACCATCATATCTATGTATTCTTCCTATGGAAGCTATAAAAAGATCTCCTGTTACTGGGCTCACGGCTAACGCATTATTAATATCAAAAGAAGAATCAAAGTTCCCAAAAACAGAATCTGTTTCAGGGATTTGCTCCCAGCTAACTCCTCCGTCTTCAGATTTCCAAACACCTTGACCAAAGAAAAATCCTCCTAAACTTGCTGTGTTTCCTCGAAGTTCTCCTGTCGCATAATACCAAACATTTTGAAAACCATCACGCGGATCTTGTACGATGGCTGTTACATTATGGATTTCTCCATTAGAGGATACCTTGTTCCAGCTTTG
>CAYGQJ010000126.1:0-12127 GCA_964351845.1 uncultured Flavobacteriaceae bacterium
AAAGCGAGTTTGTGGACGCCTTTTGACTTTGGCGTGTTGCGATGGTATGAGGAGTAGAAAGGATTTTAGACAGTATGTTTTTATTTGCATTTTAAGATGAATGAAAATAACATAGCAATCAATGAAAATAATCTTATTCTTAATGAGAAAAAATAAAATCACATTATATTGAATGTCAAATGGTTAAAGTAGTATCTTTCCTAAAAGTTTACGGTTTTAATTATGAAAAAAGTTATTCTATTTTTTGTTTTATTTATTCCTTTAATACTTATTGGTCAAGAAATTTCATTTGAAAACCCTCCCCTTAGAAAAATAATTAAAAAAGCAGATTCTTTAAACATAAGAGGAAAGTATATTCAATCAATCCAATTAATACAAAATAGCACTTTACAACTTTCTGATATAGAACAAGCTTATCTTAATTTTAAAATTGCAAATATCTTTAGAAAGAGAAGGGTTTTAGACTCTGCTGCATATTATATAGATATAGCTAACGATTTAATAAAAGATCACTCTATAACAGATAAAATAAAATTCCAAAAACATTCAACTTTGGGTAATTACTTTTACAGCAAAAAAATATATGATTCTGCAATATATAATCATCTCGAAGCCTTAAAAGTTGCAAATAGGTTAAAGAATTTTGACCTCAAGTTTCAAACATATTTAAATATTGCTCGATGTTTTATAATATTAAAAAACTTTGAAAAGGCAGAAAAATATATTCAAAAAGCGGAAAAATCAATATCTAATCCTAAAGATACTTTTAAAGAAATACATCTTTTAGAAGTTACCCTTTTTATGTATACTGAAAAAAACGAATTATCATTTGTTGAAGATAAAATTAAATATTTTCTTCAACTTTCAATTTCTAAAGATTATGCAAGAGGGAAGATGTTAGCATATGGATATCTTTCAATGATTAGTGTAATGAAATCTTATGATGATATGCTAGAATATGCGAACAAGTCAAAAGAAATCGTCAAGAATATGGAATTTAATGATGATATAAAAAAACTTGTGAAAAATATAGATAAGCTTAATGAATTAGAAAAATTAAAAGTACATAGTGATTCTGTATTATTAGAAGGACTAGATATATTTAATGAAAATAAAAAAATAATTAAAAAAAATGGATTTGATCTAGAAAATACAATTACTACAAAAAGATTTATAGATGCTAGTAAAATCGTACCTAATTACGACAAGGAAATAAAAGTATTCAGTCAAGCAATTAATAAAGACTATGAGGTAGATCAATTACAAAAATCTATTAAAAATCAAGATAGCATCTATCAAGAACAACTTAAATCTAAAACAGACGAACTTGAAACCAAATACCGAACTAAAGAGAAGGAGCTCACCATTGAAAAAGAAAAAAAGAGAAAACAAGAATATGCAGGGATTGCAATCTTAACTTTAATAAGTTTACTATTCTTTATCTATTATGCCTATACTCGTAAAAAACAAATAGAACATAAAAATAAACTCACGCTTATACAAATTGAATATGAAAATAAACTCACGCTTATACAAATTGAACATAAAAACAAACTAGCGCTTGTAACGGCAAGGCAAGAAGCGCATAATGAAATTGGCATTGAATTACACGATGTTAACGCAAAAGATCTGGAACGTATTTCTATGAAATTAGAAAAAAAAGGAGATATCATTTTAGCATCAGAAGTGACAGAAATCAAAGACACTATAAGACATCTCTCCGCAGAGTTGCGTTTTGTTTCTTTTGAGGAAAGCCCATTTTTAGATCAATTAATAACACTTGGAACTGATTACAGTAACGAAAGTAGAAAAATAAAATTATCAGGAGTAAAAGATATCGATTGGTTACTTATACCCGATTCTATAAAGCGCAATTTGTTTCTGGTCATAAGAGAGGGAGTTTCTAATGCCACTAACCATGGAAAAGCGAGTATAATAACTATTACTTGTAAAAAAACTCCAAAAAAGATCGAGATTTCTGTAATCGATAATGGGATTGGTTTTGATCAAGAAAAAGTAGTTTTTGGATCAGGAATACGAAATATAAAAATGCGTATCAGAGAATTAAATGGTACTATTGAATTTAAAAGTACTGCTCAAAAAGGAACCTCTCTATATATAACTATTGCTACCTAATGGAAAAAGAACATATTCTTATTGTAGATGATATACAAGATATATTTGAAAATCTTGAATACAAACTTAACCGTGACTTTACAGGTTTTTGCGTAAGTATAGCTAAACATTGTGATGAAGCATATGATTTCATAAAACAGTCAAAAGTAAAACAACCTATTACTCTACTTATATTAGACCTCACTTTTAAAAATAATCAACATCGTATTTTAAAAGAAGGTAAATCTCTTCTTAAAGAGTTGCAAATACAAGGTATTACAATCCCTACCATTATTTATACTTCACACGATGAATTAGAGCATATCCATCCTGTGATTAAAAGTTACCAACCTAATGGATATGTCATAAAAACACATGACAGCTATGATGATTTAGTCTTTGGTATTAAAAAAGCACTTAAAGGAGAACGACATTATACCTTTGAAGTACAGCAAGCTCTTAAAAAAAGAGTCGTTTTTGAATTTGACCTTGATGATGTAGATAGTCAAATTATTGCGTTATTACCTGATTGTACCTCTATGCAAGATTGGGAAGGTAAAGTTCTAAAAGATGGGGTTCCCATCGTATATAAAACCATCGCTAATCGTATTAAGTCCTTATTAAAACGCTTTGAAGTTTTTAACGAAAAACAATTGCTTTTAAAACTTTATGAATTAGGGTTTTTATAAAAACTATTTTTCCCAAAATTTCCCATATAGGCTTCCAAAATTGGAAGCCTTTTCTTTTGCTTTCTCACTTACTTTACACCGTACAAAATAAGAGAAAAAGATAGCAATCAAGTGAGTGATTGACATCCAATATCTTCAACTCTTCTCACATAAAAGCCACGTGGCACCTGGATACACTTAGTGTTTAACCTTTTAAATCTAAAAAAAGATGAAAAAAGTACTAGTTATCTGTGCCTTAGTTATGATCATGTTTAATTTGAGTTCTTGCTCAGTAGATCCTGTTTTAGAAACCTATGAAATAGAGGGGACTGTTGGAGAAAATGGAAATTCAGAAGAAGAACCTGAAGATTAGCAATTTACTAAAATTTTAAAATTGTAAATTAGGAGGTGTTATGATAAAAAAAACATCTCCTAGTTTTATTCTAATTATGTATTTGATCTTTTTTGGTCATACAATGTCCTTTGAGTGTAATAGTCAAAATATCAAAGATGATAGTTTTATTACATGGGAAAGAGTATGTCAAGATAAAACCAAATCTAATGAGGTTAGAGCCTATAATTGTCAAAAGATTTTAAAAGTAATTCCAACACATATAAAAGACTCTAGTATCAGGAATGCACTACTTTCCTTAAGTAGCGTAATGCGTAAAGAAAATGATTTAGATAGCTCCATTTATTATGCAAATCAAGCTATATTATATGGTTATAAACATACTGATAATATCGCTCTAATAAAAGGGTATTTTAATCAAGCTTTTTCATTAAAAAAACATCTAAAACCAATAGAGGCATATGAATCATTTACAAAAGGAATTTCAATAGCCCTAAAACAAGGTGATAGTATTACTGCTGTCCGAATGTTAATTAACACTAGTGACATCTTAATTGATCAAGGTGATTTTTCAACTGCTCAAATAGAAGCAACAAAGGCACTTAAAATTTTAGATAAAAAACAATATCCTGAGCTTGCCTCAAAATTGTATAATAATTTAGGGAATGCGCTCCAAGAATTAATGTCTTATAAAAGTAGCAATGATGCCTATCAGAAGGCTTATACATATACAACAAATAGCAACAAAAAGGCATTAATTATTAATAACATTGCAAATACATACAGGGAACAATTTCTTTATAATAAGTCTATTAGCACCTATAAAAAAGCATTTCTTGACACTTTGTTAGTTACAGACTCTATTTCAAAAATACGTTTGATAGATAACCTAGGATTTACCTTATTTAAAGCAAAAAAAACTGGGGCATTATCTTTATTATTGGAAGCTGAACTTAAAAGAAAGGTTATTAAAGATTATACAGGGCTTAATGCCTCAAAAATTCATTTATGCCAATATTATTATGATTCTATACCAGACAAAGCACTTCGATATGCACAAGAGGCATATACTATTGCAAAACAAATCAAAAGTCCAGATGCTAAAAAAGAAGCGATCTCCTATATTATTCGTTTAAAACCAAACAAAGAGTTATCTGACCGATATGTAACACTTACAGATAGCATTCAAAAATCTAACCTGCAAATTCAAATTAAATTTGCTGGAATTCAATATCAAACCGAAGAAAAAGAAAAAGAAAATAATACTCTAAGAGCAACACAAACTAGTCAAGAAGTAGAAATTGCAACAAAAAATAGAAATAACTGGCTTTTAGGAATCGGACTATTTTTTGCAATGATAGGAATAGGGATTTACTCCTATTTCTACAAACGTAATCTCAAACAAAAAATAGAAATTATTGTACTTCATAAAGAGTTGCATCATCGCGTAAAAAACAATTTATCTATTATAGATACCTTTATTGAAGTAACAAAAGATGAAATTCAGGACGTGCAATCAAACTCAAGATTAACCGAACTTCAAAATCGTATCAGTAGCATTTATAAAGTACACGAACAACTCTATAAAAATGATAATGTAACACATATATACTTAAACACCTATATTCAAGATATTCTTAAGAATCTTCAAAACAGTTTACCACAACATCATCATATTTCTACACATATTGATATTCAAGAAGGTGTTACCCTTCTTCCTTCTAATGCGATTCCTATTGGATTAATCATTAACGAATTTGTTACCAATAGTTATAAATATGCATTTGACCTGCACAATAAGGGAGATATAGAAGTAGGCTTTCGCGAAAGCAAAAACAACTACACGCTCATTTTAAAAGATAACGGCAAAGGACTACCTAATAAATTTGATATCGATACTACAGTTTCTTTTGGGATACGTGTCATGAGGCTTCTCACAGAACAACTTCAGGGAGAGTTTATGTTAAATGGGGAGAATGGCGTACATTTAACCATCGTATTTCCAAACACGTAAGATCATGAAAGCACATATTCTTATTGTAGAAGATGAAGCTATATTATACGAGGGCATGAGACGTGCTCTTATAAAAGAACGGTATTCTGTAGCACCCTATACACCAAGTGTTCCTATGGCGATAAAACGTATCGAAGAAAAAAAACCAGATATTGTGCTGTCCGACATTGATTTAAAAGGCAAACTAACAGGGTTAGATTTAGGTAAAAAACTTAAAGAAGAGTATAAAATACCCTTTATATACATTACGAAGTTTGATGATCATCAAACTTTTTATGAAGGACTTCAAACCGAGCATGAGCAATTTATTGTAAAAGCAAAACCTATCTTTAATACACAAGAAATGGTTCGTGCTATAGAAACCGTTATACAACGCACAAAAACCCAACAACAAACAGAATTAGAAAACACAACTATAAGTACGCCTTCTCGTAAAGGGATTATGGGGCTCACAAACTATCTTGACATCCTCAAAGAAGGCGGTCTTACAGATATATCTAAAGTACCTGTGCCTTATAAAGATATTGCTTTTTTTACGGTAAAACCTATAAAAAAACCTTCTGGAGCAACAGAAGATATACGCACTAATTATCTCTGGTTTCAAACACTCTCTGGGGATCAATTTTATCTTAAAACATCCTTACGACAATTACAACAACAACTCCCTTTTCAATTCGCACGCATTAATGAAAGCTATATCGTAAATCTAGACCCACATGTTCTTAAAGGACGTATTAATGGTTCAAAACTCTCCATTTCTGGAGAAATTCTTACTATAAAAGATACCTATAAAGAGGTAGTTAAAAAAAAAATAGACACCCTTTACCTTTAGTTTCCCTAAGATTTTCATCAAGTAATCCCTGATTTTCACCTCAATTTTTTTTCTTTATTCTTTTCCTTGATTTTTGAGTTCTATTCACTTAAAAATTTATGAGCTATGAGGTATTTTTATTTTCTACTATTTCTTTTTACTTCTATTTTAAATGCACAAGAGGTTACTATTCCTGAACCAGATTTTGAAGGAGAAATCGCGTATGCGGCAGATGACGGGACTTCAAAAACTTTAGAGTTTCAGACAGCATCTGTAAAAACAAAAGCATCTGTTGGCTTACAACTTACTGGAATAGGTAAAGTTAAATCAAGAGTTTCTGTTAGAGGTAAAGTCTCATCAGTTGTTGTTCCTAAAACAAACAAACTCAATTTTGTGTACAACCATGGATCTAATACTGTAAATCCAAAAAATTTAATTCAGCTTGTGCGTTTTTACAAAAAGGGAAAGAACCGCGTAGCCGAAATTGCATCAGTAAGCGGAACCTCTGGAGAAGTAAGTACTGGTGATGTGGATTATATCCAATTTAAGTCAAAAAAATATGGAGAAACTTCTTATCTAATAGTTTTAAGTAATCTAGAGCCTGGCCACTATGGCTTTTTTGTAGGAGAAACTGAAAATAACAACGCACATTTATTTTCTGTAGAAGGGTATGATGAATAACCTACTACAGAAAATAAAGTGCAACTCTTCAAAATACACTAAATAATAATCCTAAAACCGAAACTATGCAATACAAAGTAGTCCCGTTTCCACAATCTACAAACATCAATCAAACACTACAATCTATAATTGACACAGAAGCTTCCACAGGATGGATTTATGTGAATCATCATTATCATGATTATCTAAAACCAGGTTCAGCAGGGTGCTTTGGCATTGGCGCCAAACCTGATACTATTTGGCACGTAGGGAATGTAGTATTTAAAAAAGAATAGGTCACATTGAAACATATTTTACTCATACTTATAAGAATATATTGGGCTTTCGTTCCTGCATCAAAGCGCAACACGTGTCTGTTTAACGAGTCATGTTCTAACTATGTTTTTAATATTACACTTAATAATGGATTGATAAAAGGGATAAAAGCCTTGGTATACCGCTATAAAAACTGTAGACCGGGCTATCAGATTGTAAATGTTGAAAACGAGACATATATGATCTCTGTAAACCGCGAAATGTTTCCAATAGGAGATATAAAAGAATCAATTTTTAAATAAAAATATCACAATGCCATATTCTAGAGATACCTATTTTAATCCAAGTTATAGATACAGAAATGCTTGGTCTTTAACGCCACAGGGAAGAACATTATCTGTATCCGGTTACAATACTAGTTCTATGTTTGATACACTTTCATCATCCACACCCATTTTCTATATCCTAATGTTCTTGGCTATTGCTTCTGACATTTATCTAGGTTTCTCTGTTTTAGCTAAATCCGGAGTAAATATTATGCTTATTGTAGGAGCTATTTTATTTGATTTTTTCTTTGCAGTAGCTCCTGTTTTATTGGCTCCTTTTTCTAAAACATTTAATCATACTTACATTGAAAATCAAATATTTAAATCCGAATTAGAAATGATGGCTAAGAAAAAAGATAATACGGATGCCTACCACAACGACAGAGTCGTTCTAACACTAAAGTCCTATAAAAATAAGAGAATATTATCTAAATTTTTCAGCTTTGCACTAGCGATAGCTATTTTTTCAATTGCTGGATGGAAAATTTTCACCTACTATAGCGTTTTGCCTCCAGGGTTTAGCATTCTTAGTATGGTAAATGGTAAAATCGTAATTATCTTTTCTTTTTTATGTGCTGTTTTTCATTTAATTGGATCAGAAAAAGCACTAGCTCATTTTAATTTCTGGCTTATTAAAAATAAAGAATATAATAATTACATCAGAAAAACAGATATTAAAAAACCCGAAAAAACATATTTGCCCTTAGATTTTGAAGGTAAATTTAAAAAGGGAAGCAGTGGTAATACAGAAATAATAATTGATGAAGATGGCACTGCAAGCATAGGTTATATACATATTATTTGGGATGATGAAATTAAAGATTTAATTGGACTACAAACCGATCAAAACGCTATGCGTGCAATAGCCATAAAGTGTAAAGAAAATCAACTTTAAAATGAAAAAAATACCATTACTTATTACCGCAATTATTTTGTTGACAATGGGTTCTTGTGGTTGTGATACTAAACCAATCCCACTTACTTTTGTTTTTGACAAACCATTAAATGAAGGGAGGTATCCAGATTATTTTGAGACAATTACAGAACCATTTAAATCTGAAGTATGTAAAAATTGTTTTCTCTTAAAACCCATAAACGTCGCACGCATCGATATTAAAAAAGCTCCTGTTGAGACCAATGCATGGTATTTTGAGCAAATGGGTGACAACACGGTTGAATTTAGTAAAAACTGGCTTTCCCAATATTATAAAGATAGTTTGGTCATAAAACACTTGACACTGCCATTAAAACATACGGTAAGTGAAAATGCTATCGATAGTTATTTAAGTAAAGAAGATGTTCTAACACTTATCTACTCAGAAGAATCTGATAAAGAATTTTATAATGAAACGCCAATCTATACAAGTTCTAAAGAGGTCACGGGTAAAATAAGAGAGGGCTTGTGTAGCAGCACCTATAAGGAGGTTGTCGTTATTGTAAATCCATCAAAATTAGCAAGAATTACTAAGCCTCCGCAAGGGGATTCTTTGCCTCCTATACCTGAAATAGGTGATCCCTTACCAGGAGACCCTTGCTCTAAATCAACAGTCCCTGACGGTCTTGATCTAAAAGAAGATTTACTCAAAATTATAGATACAAAAAGAACCTATAAAGAGCGAGATCAGATTGCAAAAGCTACTTGGTCTAAATACTTTGATGAAATGGCATCTGTTGAGATGTATCTTAAACTAGAAGATAAATATCCAGACTTTTGGGAAAGTGGTGATGGCAGTGGATATCTCATAGATCGTCTGGCCTATAAGAGTAGTATTACAGATATTAATATTATACGCATCGAACGCCATAATGATACTGGAAAAATATCATCTATGGTTGTCGTAGAATGTCATAATGCTAGCGAAATTTTATGAAAAGATTAAGTTTCATATTTTTTCTAGCCATTTTCTTCTCAAGTCAAACAATAGAAGCGCAAAAACTTTCTTTGACTACTGAAGAAAAAAAAGAATTCAAGCGTAGAGCAGTTAGAATGATAGAACTATTTACAGAGTCGTTAACTATCATTCCATCATTTGAAACCACAGCAGACGAAGGCATACTAAAGGCTAAAGCAATTAAAAATGTATTAAGACTTTTCAAAAAAGACGCAACTATGCAACTAGCCTACAGCAGTGGCAATAAGTCAAATCCTATTCCTATAGCTTCTTACTTATCGAGCTTAACAAATTATGAAGTAAAGAGAGAGCTTGTTCATATAGATATCATAGATTTTAATATTGGAGATATCAAACCACACCCAACAGAATTAGGAAAATATACTGTACAATTTGAATTTGTACAGCGCTTTAGTAAAAAGAAAAATTATACTCCTCTAAATACAGTTGTAGATGAACAATTTGAAACTATAGAATGGGATTATATAGATATTACTACTAAAGGCGGTATTGCAATTATTGAAAAAACGACAAATGAAAGAGGAACTCAATATGTTATGTTATTAGGAGATATTGAGGCTAATGATATTGAGATAATTAAAAACTAGTATTATGTATTTAAAGCAAATTTCAATCTTCACATGTATTCTAATTTTAATAAATATAGAATCTTTACACTCAGAAAACATTATAATTTTCAACAAAGAGAAGATATTTAAGATTGCTAACAACTATATCACGACGCTACAAAAAACAATTAATCAAAAGAGTGATGACTACACAGGTGAGATATTGGACTGTTTCAACGACACCGTTTTTGATCTCCACGCACAAGATTTGAATGATTTGATCAAAGATGAATTTATATTCGCCTACTTTGAAGAGGCCAAGTCAAACACAAAGATTAATACAATTGAAATTGACATAGAACAGTGTTCAATTCTAGACTGTACCTATAACAGTAATATTACAGGAAAGCAGTTCGCATTCATTAGAGTCCCTAAAACTATAAGTTATAAAATGTCTAACAAAAAGGAATCCTATAACCATATACTAATGATAGACATCACTTCATCAGAATATAAGATAAGTGATGTTCTATCTGATGATATTGAAACTGAAGAACTATTTTTATCAAACTGTGCCATTTCAGAATCTGACACAAACAAACAGAAAGAAATCTTAAATCTTTCTAATAAACTGTATGCTAAAGCTACTGACCTCTTCAGCAACAAACAATATTTCAAAGCTCTAGAAGTTTGTGAAAAAATTCTATCCATCAACCCATCTTATGTAGACGCAATTGATGGTGAAAAAATTATTAGTAGTTTCATTACAATACAACTAGTAAATACTAGAATAAGCGAAACTCTATCAAAAAGAAATCTTTCGGAGGCAAGAAAAACACTTGAAATGGTAAAAAAGTATGTTATTTCTCAACCCAGTGAGATTACAAATTGGGAAGCTCAAATAAGAAATGTAGAGTACAGCATAAGACTAGATATCAAATTTAAAGAAGCAGAAAGCTATTTTAGTTCTGAACTCTATCAAAAGGCACTTCCCTTATACATCGAACTAAAAAGTAAAAACTATTATAATTTTATAGTAAATGAACGTATCGATATCTGTAAAGACTCTGATCCAAATCTCATCAGAAAACGTCTAAAAAAAGCCTATGACGCCGTAAGTGTTTCTAAAAAAAATTATAATTCTACATTCAAAACCTATTACAAATATGAAAACAGCGGCCTCTTAAGCGCCTCAAACTACCATTTTATGAGCTTAATGATGCTTGATAACGGAAAAAGAAAACTACTTAAGGAATTAGGAATGACTACTAACCAATCTCAAAATCTTGCCGTTAAGTATTTCTTCAAAGCTCGCTATCTAGGATACAACAATAAAGATATTGAAATTCAAGTGTTCACTAAAAACTTTCTCAAAAAACTAAAAAACTAATGAAAACGACATCAACATTTTTATGTATTCTCTTTTTAGTTATCTATTTAAAATCAAATGCTCAAGACATTAACATAGAAAAATCATTTTTCGATAGCAATAACTTTAGAGTAGGTGCCATTTTGGGTTATGATCTTTCTTGGGCTGGAAGCGATGGACAATCTGGACTAATACAACAGAATGGAAATATAGATAGTGACAATATAAGCTATTCTACATCTGCAAGTCAGACTTTTTTCTTAGGTATGGACCTATATTCACCTACCTCAACAGTTGGTTTCATAACTGGTGTCGGTCTCAATCTTCAAAAATTCGAATTACGAGATAATTCTAGTATTGCGAGAGACACTTTAAGTACCGCAAGTTTGGAAATACCTGTTTACTTGAAACTTAGACTAGGAAGTGTTAGGAGTAGAGGGCAATTTTGGTTTGCCGCAGGAGGAGGATTCAGTATTACAACAAAAGCCGAAGCTACTCGTGTAGAAACTTCAGGGAGTATCACTCAGTCCAAAGATATCAAAGACCAATTTAATTCGCATCCATATATATCTGGTATATTGGGTTATGAATTTATGTTAGGCTCAAAAAAAGAGGAAATATATAATCGAGATGCTCTTAGGCTACTTATTTATGCCAAAGCAAATTATGACCTTGGGAATAGGCTTAACCAAGATAATATTGACTCTATCTCTACACTTGGCTCATATAGCAACCCTTCTCTAGAATTTTTACGAATAAGTTTTGGTGTTAAATTATTAGTTCGTTTCAAAAAAGCAAGAGAACTAATAATAAATACCGTTAATGAAGCTGCAAAACTGCGAAAATAAAATCTTCTAAAGATTCACAAAGGTTGGGAAATTATTAAAAGATAAAATCATGTAGAAATAATGTTAGTCAGAAAAAAGCATCAAAAACGAATAGTCTCATTTACATTTTTCAAAAATAGAGTAACACTCTAAATTAGAGTATTACTCTATTTTTATTTTACAAACACCTTCCCTATAAACTCTAAAATCCTTGGTTTTAATAGATCTGGTCGTCCCCATGCAATTTC
>CAYGQJ010000127.1:0-3099 GCA_964351845.1 uncultured Flavobacteriaceae bacterium
ATAACTTAAAAACCCCAATAGCAACAATGCTATTGGGGTTTTTATCATATAGTATCTTGTTCCTATTAATGAGAAACCGTTAATGATTTAATACCTACTAATCCATACACACTAGACCCATAATGGCTACTTTTTGTGGATTGTAAATAATTACCCGCTTTAAAGTAATTTGCATCAGAATTTATAGAACCTGATGTAAATAGGGCACTATTTCTTGAGCCGTTAGCATTTAATGAGTAGAGTCTTACGATCTTATTTTTCATGGTTAATTCAAAATAATACTCCGTATCCATATTAAATGTAAAATTAGAAATAGTGACACCTCCCCCTAATAATTCTTCACTAGCATAACCGTTGATTCTTAAATCAACTTCTCCAGAATTTTGTCCGTTATTGCCTTGTACTTGTATACGAATCACATCATCAAAAGGAGAACCACTCTCTGCGTGAATTTGTCCGAAACATACTTTTCCAGAAGGAGGTAAATCATCCACTCGTACTTTCCATTTCATAGAATGTTCAGTATTTGTAGTACCATCCCAATGAATTTCGGTAGATCCATTAGAGGTCATTTCTCTTAACTCTGTTCTAGGATTAGACGTATTACTACTACTTCTAGGATTGCCTGGGTACGTTTTAAAATAGGCATACCCATTCGCATCATAAAACCAACTATTATTATCGTTTTTAGACGCATTATCGACATAACTCAAACCATTGTTACTGCTATTTACATTCAATGTCCCTGAATACGCATTAAGTTTCCAGTTTTGTAATCCGCCTAAAACTCCTGCGGCAGTTCCGCTGCCTCCATTATTACCACCACCAACTTCTTCAAAAATCCATTTTTGGTTGGTCGTATTGTTATAGGTCCATTGATGTATATTACCTCCATTACTCGTACTATATCCTGCAACATCTACCGCTTTTCCGCTATTTTCATTGATGATATAATACTGTCCAGAACCTGCACTAAAAATTTCCCATTTTTGACTTGCTAATCCTGCATAAGCATTCTGTTCGATATTCCGACCATTATTGGTTTGTGAAAGATCTACATCCAAGCTTTTTCCGCTTTGTAGACTCTTAAAACGCACTTTATTATTACCTAAAGAGATTACTTTCCATTGTTGATTGACAGCACCTGTAAATGACCATTGGTGGATATTAGCGCCATTACTATTACTAAAAGCGGCTACATCTAGGTATTTTCCACTATTTACATTTTTGATGTAATAGGTTTTCCCTTCAAAAGAAGAAACCCGCCTCGTCGTTAAGTTTGTCTCTTCAATTTCAAAGGCTTCTTCTGTGACTACTTCTGGTTCTTCAACAGAGCAACTAAATAAAAAAAATGGCAATAGTAATAATGCGATTTTGGGGGCGAATGCGAATTTAATTGTTTTCATTTTTTTGTTTTTTTGGGTTATTTCATCTTCAATGGAGCGCTCATTAAAAATTGAATTCTTTTTGGTAAACCAAAGTGGTTATCCAGATTGGTTTACCAAATGTACTTAATTATTTGTTAATACTGTTAAAAAATTAACTATTTATTAATTTAAATTCATTTTTATTGAGATTAATTCATTTTTTTACGTAAAAACCGTAAATTATATAATGAGCATTTAGAACAAGGGATTGATTCTTTATCAAAAAAGAGAATAAACTACCCCAAGAAAGGGTAATTTCATCGAAGATGGCATTGGGACATTTTAATCTCGCTAATTTCCATTTTCCCAACCCCTAAAGGGTGTAGAAATTATCTAAATTTAGAAAAATCACCTTTTAGGATCGAACTACAAGATTTTTGGGAATTATACCGTTTCGTAGAAAATTACCCCGAGGTAACCCCTAGAGGAATGCTATAGCGTACACCATAGATCCCGCTAAAAAACCGGGATGTGTTTAACGACCTATTTTGAATGTGTCTTCTTGGTTTTACAAAACAGTGTTTCACTAATAAATCCTACATTCGTAGTATAAAACTGGCATATGAAGCAAACGTGGTGGAAAGAAAGCATCGTCAGGTAAGATGGTAACGGAAAGTGTATTTTAAAATGTCAGAAAAAATACATTTTAAAATAAACAACCACTCACTAATAACAAAAACAAACATTTAAAACCTATGAAGCAAACATGGTGGAAAGAAGGGATCGTTTATCAAATTTATCCTCGAAGTTTTAAGGATACGACGGGAAATGGGATAGGCGACTTACAGGGTATTATTGAAAAACTAGATTACATCGCAAGTCTAGGTGTTGATATTATTTGGTTGAATCCTGTGTATGACTCTCCAAATGATGATAATGGCTATGATATCCGAAATTATCGTACCATCATGACCGAGTTTGGCACCATGGCCGATTTTGACCAACTGCTCGCAGGGATGAAGGAACGGGGTTTACGATTGGTTATGGATCTAGTGGTCAATCATTGTAGTGATGAACATGAATGGTTCCAACAATCTCGATCTTCTCGTGAGAATCCGTATCGTGATTATTTTCATTGGTGGCCTGCCGAAAAAGGCACCCCTCCCAAACGTTGGAGCTACTTTGATGTCAATGAAAATGCCTGGCAATACGATGCCCAAACTGATGCATATTACTTACATTATTTCGCTGTAAAGCAACCCGACCTCAAGTGGGAAAATCCGCAGGTGCGTCAAGAGATTTATGAGATGATGCATTTCTGGTTTCAGAAAGGCGTCGATGGGTTCCGTATGGATGTGATTCCGTTTATAAGTAAGGACACCACCTATCCCGAAATAAATGCCACAGAACCGCATGAGTTTATTGCCTACTACGCCAACGGCCCTAAAGTACACGAATACCTCAACGAACTCAACCGCGAAGTAATCTCCAAATACGATGCGTTTACGGTAGGCGAAGGTCCTGGGATTCATATCGATCAGGCGCTAGATTTTGTGCATGAAGATCGCAAGGAGATGGATATGTTTTTCCATTTTGACTTGATGTCTCTAGACCGTAAACCTGGCGAGGTATTTACCATGCGAGATGATGCTTGGAAACTATCAGAATTTAAAAAAGTATTTAGTGATTGGGATTCCGCTTTCGCGAAAGCGGGATGGGGCAGCTTATTTTT
>CAYGQJ010000127.1:3199-12021 GCA_964351845.1 uncultured Flavobacteriaceae bacterium
TATTTAGTGATTGGGATTCCGCTTTCGCGAAAGCGGGATGGGGCAGCTTATTTTTAGCCAACCACGATTTTCCGAGATCCGTGAGTCGCTGGGGAAATGACAATCCTGAACATTGGAAACATAGTGCTACCCTACTCCACACCTTTTTACTGACGATGCGCGGTACGCCTTATTTTTATCAAGGCGACGAAATCGGGATGACCAATGTCCGTTTTACTGCTATCGATGATTATCGGGATATTAATACCATCAATCGCTATGAAAACGTAAAAAATAATGGAGGCGATCTGGAGGCCTTTATGGAAAGTGAACAACACGCCGCCCGTGAAAACGCCCGTACGCCCATGCATTGGGATGCTACAGCCAATGCTGGTTTTACAAACGCGACCCCGTGGATACACCTCAATCCTAACTACCAAGAAGGTGTTTCTGTTGCGCATCAAGAAGAAGAAGATTACTCGGTACTCTCCTATTTTAGAAAGATCACAGCCGTTAGGAAATCAAACCCTGCACTAGTGTATGGTACGTATGAATGTCTTGACCCTGATCATGAGCACATCTATGCGTATACCCGAACGCTAGGTGCAGATCGGTTTTTGATCCTCCTTAATTTTTCTGATAACACTGTAAATTACACAATACCCCCTCATATCACCTATAATCGAAAGGTAAAAGTCATTTCTAATGGTCTTATCTTAGATGATCAAACCTACAGAGAGTTTATGCTCGGTGCCTGGCAAGCAGTGGTGTATAAGATTGAAGATTAACGATTTTTGATTGTTGATTGTTGATTGCTGATTTTTGATTGGAGAATTTGAACTAAAAGTAAACTAAGGTGATTGAGTGATTTTACAACGCAACATAGTGAAGTTTAAAATAGCGTTGCACTGAGCCTGTCGAAGTGTATCGAAATCACCGATTATTGACTAATTTATGTAATAAAATACTACTTAATACACCTTTCTGAAATCCTTCAAAATTAACTAACTTAGTTCTTCACAAGAAAAATTCTAATCGAATCCCATATAGTACATCCTATATAAAGACGTTGAACATATAATGAATAACACATCCTTTCTAGACTATATACGAAAACACGTTGATCTCACAGAAGAAGAAGAAACCGTATTGCTTTCTAAAGTCATTCACAGAAATTATCTTAAAGATCAATATGTCGTGCAACAAGGTGATGTTTGTAAAAGCGTTTGTTTTATCATATCTGGATGTATCAAAACATTTTATATGGATAAGGAAGGGCAGGAACACATCATTATGTTTTCGATACAAGACTGGTGGATTTCTGATTTGGGAAGTTTTATATCTCAAACACCTGCAGATTATAACGTGCAATGCCTAGAAAGCACACAACTTATTCAATTTACATATGATACGTTGCAAGAGTTATATATAGAGATTCCAAAGTTAGAACGTCTTTTTAGAAAAATTACAGAACGTGCGTATGTTGCCGCACAGAAACGTATTATTAGAAATTTTAGCCTTTCGGCGAAAGAACGCTATCTTATTTTTAAAAATACCTATCCCAACATTGAGCAACGTGTACCTCAATACATGATTGCCTCGTACCTGGGCATTACCAAAGAGTTTTTAAGTAAAATTAAAAGTCAACTCATACAAGGAATATAGATGTTAAACTAGATTAACATCATTTCATAATCTACTTCATTTTCTACCGGTTCATTGTTTTAGACATTTGTATCATACAATTTAAAACAATAAAAAATGAACACATTATTAGAAAAAATCAGCACCATTAATGACATGATACTTGAAGGAAAAGCATTAGACGCTTTTGATCAATTTTATCATGATGAGATTGTCATGCAGGAAAATGACAATCCAATTGTAGAAGGTAAAGCAGCCAATAGAAAACGAGAAGAAGACTTTTTTGGGGCTATTACAGAGTTTAGAGGCGCACAACCCTTAAAAGTAACCGTTGGAGAAAACACCACCATGGTCGAGTGGCATTTTGATTATACCCATAAAGATTGGGGAATCAAAAACTATACACAGGTAGCCGTTCAAGAATGGAAAGATGGTAAAATCATCAAAGAAAAATTTTACTACGGCGCATAATCTCATTCATCACAATTTAAAAATAACAACATGAAAAATTCAATAAAAAATAGCATCGCAATTATAGTAATCGCATTTCTAACATTTTCTTTTACGCCCCTGGAAAAAGACAAAAAAGAAATTGACATTCAAAAAAGTAGCATCATATGGAAAGGCTACAAAGTTACAGGCTCACATCAAGGTACTATTGCCATTACATCCGGACATTTAGACTTTAACAGCGAAAAATTAGTCGGTGGATCATTTATCATAGACATGACAACCATTACCAGTACAGATCTGGAAGGAGATTACAAAAGCCAACTAGAAGGTCATTTAAAATCTGACGATTTCTTTGGTATTCAAAAATTTCCAACGGCCTCTTTAGTTTTCACGAAAGTGACACCTACTGGAAAAAATGCCTATAAAATCACAGGAAACATAACAATCAAAGGGAAGACAGAGAAAATCTCTTTTGACCTCTCTGTATATGGGAATAAAGCAACTGCATCTTTAAAAATAGATAGAACAAAATTTGATGTACGATACGGCTCTACTAGTTTCTTTGACGGATTAAAAGACAAAGCAATTTATGACGAGTTTGATCTCGTGGCTGATATCGAATTTTAAACAATACTAGGCTGTAATTACCCTTCGGAATTTATAGCGTGCATTACAAACAATCCCCGTACAACTTCCATGTACGGGGATTGTTTGTTGATCTAGTTTTTGAAAATGCACATGATCAAAGACTACGTTTAGCTTTCAAAAGTTTGTATTAAATTTTTGTCAAACTAGACTCTTATCACCGTAAAGGCATGAATCTATTTTTTATAATAAAAAAGAGAAGAAGACTTTATAAAATCCAAATACACGATTCCCTTTTTACTAAATTAGCAATCAATCAAATCTTAATTAGATAAACACATGTGGAAAACGATTGGTAAAGATAGTATACCTCTTTTAATTTCAATACTCATTGCGCTCATTTCCATAGGAACTATCATCGCTACAGATTATATATTGAATTACAAACATTATATAGGAATTGGACTCATTGGAATTTCTTGTCTTTTGTATTTCAAAAATAAAAAAGGGTATTTTATTGTATATGGATTGACTTTAGTTCTAGGAATTATAGATATTATTGACATCTATTACCGAAACTTTCTATTTGGAATAGGCCCCATAAAATTCAATCCCATATTTCTAGTATTATTTATTTTTTTCTTGGTTTTAAGTAAAGACAGACTGAGTGCATTGTTTCCAGAAAAAGAATTTTCAGAACAAAAAAAATCTGAAATAAAGGCTGAAAAAGAGAAACTAGTTAAAATGTATGAAAGGAAATTTGAATCAAAAACAGTAGCCGAATTAAAAAATATTGCAACCGAAAATAGCGAATTTGTTAACGAGGCAAAAATTGCAGCAAACAACATACTACGCATCAAATACAAATCATAACGCATGAATTCAAATTCTTGGAACACATTTATTCAGGATGCACAACAGCTGACCAAACCTGCACAAGCAAAACAATTAATTTCAAAGACCGATATCGTAGAGATAAAGCAACTAATTATTGATGTGTTAAAAGGATTTTTAAATAAAGAAGACCTTCACATAGGTTTAAAAGTATACATCGACCATACCCTCCGAAATGACATGATCCATGAGATGGCATCAAATCCGCCTACCTTAGATAGTGACCTTGAGGAATGGTCACAACAGATTTTTGGTGATCAGAAATTTGGCATGGTGCTGATTGGTCTTGAACAATACAGCAATGCCTTTGCTGAAAAAGCAGCGATGATCGTTCATCCGCTACTTGAAAGCGCAGGGTTACCGCTTCATGGCTTGTCTTTTCTCTTTTTTATGGGGAATTATGGTTTCACCCCTTTTGGCATTCATAAAGAAGCTACGGGAGAAGATGGGGTTTTGTTTCACTTAGGCCCCGGAAACAAACAATTCTACACCTGGGATGATCCCAAATACAATGTGATAGAACACAATTCTGAAGTCTTTCATAATATCTCTGATATGATTGATAACGGAGAAACCTATGAATTAGCACCAGGAGATGCCATGTTTATTCCGCATTACGTATATCATATTGCAAATACGCCTGAGTTTTCTGTGAGTTTTGTGCTGGATTATATCAATCCGCCCAAAGACCAATTTGAAAACGAACTGATACAAGAGACATCAGAAGAAGTACTCATCACACAAACAGAATACACAAAACCTATACCCATAAACGCATCTTTACAGCAACAGAATGCCGTCATCGATTTTCAGTCTCTTCAGAAGAAAATAGAGATTTCATTTGCTAGAAAAATAAAGCGATTAAAAAGCAATGGAGGCATTAGAAGGAAATCAAATCCTGTTAGAATCCAGATGCCGCCTACAGAAAATTTCTCCCTTAAAGGCAAAAAAGCATTTCCCATCTATCTAGATGAACAAGATCCAAAAGAGACCTTACTTTTTGCAAGAGGACATCGCCTAGTGATACAAAAACACCACCCTACGCTCTTACAACTGATTGACCAGTTAAATCAAGGAAATTCGATCTCCATAGCATCTATAAGACAGCAATTGGAACCGCAATGGGATCTCATAGGAGTGTTCGGTTTTATTCAAGAACTTCTGAATATAGAAGCCGTCGTTTTAGAAGATAGGTAAGACGAAATAATTCACCATGTATTGGTCGTACATCTTTCCACAATTTCGTATCTTTATATCAAACAATTTTAATGAACATTCCCACTATCGATTTGCCTCGAATCGTTGTTATCGGGGCAGGATTTGCAGGACTTCAAGTTGCAAAAAAGATAGATACGACCCAGTATCAACTCGTCCTTATTGACAAAAACAATTACCATACGTTTCAACCGCTTTTATACCAAGTGTCATCCGCAGGATTAGAGCCAGATTCCATCGCCTATCCGATTCGGAAAATCTTACATAAAAAGGAAAACACCTTCTATAGACTTACGCAGGTTGAGCATATAGACACCCAACATTCGTGTATCAAAACAGCTATTGGAGATTTAAAATATGACAAACTCGTCATTGCCACGGGAGCAACCAATAATTTCTTTGGAAATGACAATATTGCGAAGGATTCACTTCCTATGAAATCCCTTACAGATGCGTTGAACCTGCGCTCTAAGATTCTAGGTAATTTTGAAAAAGCTCTAAATACCACCGATCTTGAAAGACGTGAAGAACTCATGAATTTTGTGATTGTAGGCGCGGGTCCCACAGGTGTTGAACTCGCAGGTGCCCTTGCCGAACTTAAAAACAAAATCCTTCCTAATGATTTCCCTGACTTAGACTTACGGGTCATGAAAATACATCTCATAGAAGCTGCAGATCGTGTACTCGCTCCTATGCATGAGCGATCATCAGAAAAAGCATTTACGGCACTTAGACAATTAGGTGTTCATATCTGGACAAAAACATTTGTAACCGACTATAAAGATAATGTAGTGACGACCAATGGAGAGCAATCGTTTAGAACCGATACGCTTATCTGGGCCGCCGGGGTTAAAGGAGATTTCCCAGAAGGGATTACGACAGACATAGGAAGAGGAAACCGAATTATCACAGATGATTTCTGCAAAATAAAAGGCGTAGAAAACATATACATACTCGGCGATGCTGGGCTCATACAATCTGAACGCTATCCAGAAGGCTTACCCATGCTAGCGTCTGTAGCCATGCAACAAGGAATGTATCTTGCAAAAACATTTAACCGCTTGGCGCGAAATAAAAAAGCAGTTCCTTTTATATATAATGACAAGGGATCAATGGCGACCATAGGGCGTAACAAAGCCGTCGTCGAAGTAAAGAATTTCAGATTTCAAGGATTCTTTGCATGGTTGGTATGGATGTTTGTTCATCTGATGCTACTCGTTGGCTTTAGAAACCGCGTGGTTGTTTTCGTAAACTGGATGTGGAACTACTTTAGATACAACAATGGCTTACGTCTCATTGTAAGACCTTATAAAAACCCTTCAAAAATATAGAGTTTCTATAAACCTATTGTGCATTTTGGTAAAATAGAGGCTGCTTGATCTCATCACCCCATTCGTTGCCTCAAATCCTAAAGGATGGAATAAAGACTTATTCTATTCACCTTTTAAGGAGGAAAAAAATGGAAGAAATTTAATCAAAACGCACAACGGATTCAATACTTATAAAATGAGGATGTATAACTACATAATTTTCGGTAGTTGTCCCTCTTTTTCATTTTTGAAGCATACGCTAGCTGGCAATAAAAATTGTCAATTCTTCATTTATTACAAGTAAAATATTGCAGATTCTGCATACGCTTTCGCGAAAGCGTATAAAACACCTGTGCGAAAAGGGTATTTCTAATGAATAGCCCGAAAACACTATAATCATCGCATACAACCCTATCTAGCTATTTGAAAATCAATTTATTAAAATACTGAAGCTACTGATCCAATCCCGAAAAAGTAGTGTAATTCCCTCTTATCTAGCCTATTTTTATACTGTACATCATGATAAAGTACACCAAAACAACACATGTCAATACTAGTAAAGCGTGTGTGTTAATTAATTAATTTTAAATCAAAAAAAATGAATAATTACAGAAGAAAAGAAGCGTTGAAAAAACGAAAAGAGGCAGCGCAACTCGCGTTTGATCGTGAGCATCCATCACATATAAGTAATGGGGATGAGCAAAGTTTTAGACACAAAGCAGAAACTGCTAAAAGACATGGTATTGCAAAAGGAGAGTCTTCTTACTTAATGACTTTTACTAAAGGAATGCCGCACAATGAAAAAACAGGTTTGGTCAACACGCCTGACAATGTGCAAAAATTTATTAAAGCTATAGATAGTGGTGATGTAAGAGATTTTAGAGATACGCCATTAGGTAGTGAAGAAAATGTAGGGGATAATTGTGTCGTACCTGATTGGTTATCAGAAAAAGCAAAGACTGGAAACAACGGACGACCTGTTGGTTTACGTGCTTGGGAAAGCCAGAGTGCAGGACTTGCATTTGATCTAGAAGGACCCGATGCGCAAGCAGTAACAATGCCTCCTGCACCTACCCTTGGAAGTGAAGAACTAGAAAGTGAAATGGCAGAGGTGTATACGCAAGCATTATTAAGAGATGTCCCTTTCAATGCGTTTAGTAATGGAGTTATGGGGCTTGGTGCTGGCCAAGATCCTAAAACAGATATCTCTCCTAACGGATTTTTAAATGTTTTTAATACGGATTCTGGTAGTGTAAATACTATAAATCAATTTACTAAAAACTTACAAAAATTGGATTGGTTTAATGAAAAAGTGCCATTAAAATTAAATGATCAAGAAGAAATCCGTAGATGTGATCGTTTTTGTCCTACGCCTGCAACAGCCTATAGAGGTATCACTCCTGGTGATGATATAGGTCCATATATTTCTCAATTCCTTTTAGTTGGAAATACTGGAATTAATGGAAATGATGCAGAACGTTTAAGTAGAGATGGATTAATCACGTATGGAGGTATTTCTATAGATCAGCGTGTGCGTACAGCAACGCCAGAACAGGATTATATGCAAACGTGGGAAGAATGGTTAGATGTTCAAAACGGTGCAGCCGTAGGAGCTCTAGAAACCTACCTTCCAGGGAATACGCCTGAAGGTCGTCGTTTTATCCATACACCACGTGATCTTGCTACATATGTGCATTATGATGCTTTATATGAAGCGTACTTAAATGCTTGTTTGATTCTTCTTGGAAACGGTACACCATTTGATCCGGGAATTCCTTTCCAAGCAAATGATAAAGTAGATCACCAACAAGGATTTGCTCATTTTGGAGGACCACATATCTTATCATTAGTAACTGAAGTAGCAACACGTGCATTAAAAGCCGTACGTTTCCAAAAGTACAATGTACACAGACGTTTACGTCCTGAAGCATTAGCTGCGAGATTGTTTCAAATTGATCAATTAGAACACATGGCTCCAGATTTAAGAGAGATGTATGATAATTTAGATGCATGTGAGATTCTAAAAGCTGTTGAAGATAGAAATAAACAAGCTGGCAATGTCCTATTACCAATGCCATTCTGTGAAGGATCTCCTATGCACCCTGCGTATGGAGCTGGTCACGCAACAGTAGCTGGTGCTTGTGTAACGATTCTAAAAGCATTCTTTGATCATAGTCGTAAGCTTGAAGTAGTACCTAAAAGTGAACTTCAGGATGATATTTTTGAGGTATTAAAAACTATCAATCCAAGCATTACAGAAGATAAGATTCATTCATCAAATCTTGCCTATGTTTCTGTAGATAAAGGACAAAAATTAGATGTTATACCTGTATTAGATAGTAATAACAAAATTGCAAATCTTACCATAGAAGGAGAACTTAATAAACTATGTTCTAACATTTCTATAGGACGTGATTGGGCAGGTGTACATTACTTTACAGATTATTATGAGTCTATATTAATGGGTGAAGAAATTGCCCTTGGTATTCTTGAAGAGCAAAAATTAACGTTTGGAGAGAATTTCTCAATGACTGTTCCATTATTTAATGGGGAGTCAAGAAGAATCTAAGTATTCAGATTGTCTTAATTGATAAAGCGCCACTCATTGCTGAGTGGCGCTTTTTTAGTGTCATAATTAGCCAAACAACTTTGCCTTAAAGGGGCAAACACCCCTATATAGTTAATAGTCAACATTCTAATTTTGTCGTGTTATTAAAATAACACATGGGGAATTACTAATTT
>CAYGQJ010000128.1:0-2515 GCA_964351845.1 uncultured Flavobacteriaceae bacterium
GTTGTGTGTAATTTGAACAAACAAAAATGAAAATAACAGCATTAACATCTTTTTGTGTCGATTTCTTTCCTGAATTAGATACAATTTACGTTGGAGGAAATTCATTGAACTTTGCTACTCAATGCAAACTTTTAGGATATGAAAACACCTCAATAATTGGGGCTATTGGAAAAGATCAATTTGGAAAACTAATAGAAAACCAATTAGATAAATTAAATATAAATCGTTCTAGGTTATACCAAATTAACGAACCCACTGCATCAAATAAAATTTTTATTAATGAAAAAGGAGATAGATATTTTAAAGACAATAGTTGGAATGGAGGGGCATTTGATTCGTTTAGATTATCAGAAAGTGATTGGAGTTCAGTAGCAGACAGCAAAATTGTTGCAATGCCAGCTGGTGACCCAAACTTGATAGAACTTTTAAAAAGACGAAATGAAAATCAACTAATCGTCATTGACTTTTTAGACTATTTGGGAATTGACTTCATCAAAGAACATATAGACAATATTGACATTGTCTTTCTGAGTGGTAAAGAAGAAATGCTAGATGAACTACAAGAGCTTTCTTTCCAAAAGGGAAAATTAATAGTGCCGACTTTAGGTGCAAAAGGTAGTGTAGCCCTTTTTGAAAATAAAAGATATTACCAAAAAGCAATTGAGGTTGATAAAATTGTGGACACAACAGGTTGTGGAGACGCTTTTCAAGCAGCTTTTAGTATTGAATGGCTAAAAACCAAAGACATAGAAAAATCATTAAAAGAAGGGGCAATTGCCGCTAGTAAAGTTTTGAATTTTGTAGGTGGAGTTAAACAAGAATAGAAAACTACACGCAACCACGTGTGTAATCAATTGCTAGTTTGTGCCTACTTAGAAATTCCTTCGGAATTTCCTCTGGTTCGTTTTCTTTTACTAAATTAGGTACTGAAACACACAACGAAATCATATGCAATCACCGTTGTGGGTAATTCACAGATCCTGAATAAATCTGCTCTATCAAAATGACACAACTAAATTTTAATAACAAAAAATTTTCTTTGATTGAAAATTCTGAAAAGGGAACAGTTAATTCTGATACCATATTTGAATATAAGCAGGACGAAGAGTTGGTAACTGCAGAATATTACGGAGGCTCTGTTAAATATGGGAAAATAATTGCTGTTCTTAACAAGAATAAATTAGATATGCGCTATCAATGTGTTACATCTGATAACGAATTAAAAGCTGGAAAGGCAATTGCGGAAATATCTATTTCGGAGAATGGAAAAATAATACTCAAATTAAATTGGGAATGGCTCGACGGCAAAAATGAAAAGGGAATTTCGGAATATATAGAAAACTAAAAACTACCCACAACAAAGATAACCGTTGCATACCTCCACAATTCTGATAAAAAAGACTCACGCTACCCCGCTCTCCCGAGGTATTTTTTATACCATGTTGTATGGGTATTGTATTTTAAAAGGCGCTTAACATCTAGTCACGCGATACCATCGTGCAGTAGCTAGGATATAAAATTAAATACTAGTACTCCCCTACTTACAGAAAGCCTTCCGCACCCAAAATCATGGCAGACCTAGGTTTTCTATTTGGTTTTTATATGCTAAATTAGTTACTGAAATACACAACGAAAACCATACACAAACACATTATTGCTAATTATTTCAAAATCAAATAAAGATGAAAGTTACTACTGAGAAAAATGAAAAAGTTGCAAAAATGATATTTGCATCCATTTATCCCCTTTATTTGAATAGGTTGGAGAAAAATGGTAGAACAAAAGAAGAACTCAACCAAGTAATAGAATGGTTTACTGGTTTTGATCAAAATGATTTACAAATACTTATTGAAGAGAAAGTAACTTTTAGAACATTTTTTCAAAAGGCAAAAATACATCCAAACGCACACTTGATTAAAGGAGTTGTTTGTGGGTATCGAATTGAAGAAATAGAGGATGAATTTGAACTGTACAAACAATGCAGACGTATGGAAAAGCTCATTGATGAATTGGCAAGAGGTCGTAAAATGGAGAAAATTTTACGAGAAGAAAAGAAATAAAACGAGTACTAGCCAACATCACTAACCATAAAAAACCATATTTGTTTTTGTAATAATAACGATCACAAAAGCCACCCCAAACAAATCATCATACATGTAGTAACTTCACGATATCACAATATAAAACCACAATAGTATACGTGTTACATCCCTACTATATTTATACCATGAGATTTGCACATATACCTCACTTTAATGGAAAAAATCAGTCTGTACGAATTTGAAAACCCAAGCATTAAGATTTCAATGAAGCTCTACTTCAATGAAAAAAATCAATTAATTTTTGATGGGCATGATATTGGGAAAACTGTGAACCAATTAATGGGGGATACTGATTACGAGTACCTATACACCATTGAATTTGAGCAAGCAAAGAAAATTGCGGCACTTCTTAACGTCGATATCCATGAGAAAATGACTTTTCTAAACGAATTAAAAACCAGATTTAATGAAAA
>CAYGQJ010000128.1:2615-11830 GCA_964351845.1 uncultured Flavobacteriaceae bacterium
GGTAGTTCGTATCATTTTCTCTAAATTGATCGTTTAACCGTACGAAGACATATTAGTTATTCTTCTAGGAAATAAACTACGTTCGAGTCTGTATCTTTTATTAACATCTTACTTTCTAATATTGCTATTCCTATATTTTTAACAATCTCAAAAATATTCGATACTTTTATAGTTCAACAACACCAAGAAATAAAGTAAACTGAAAAGATACCTAACTCACTTTATATCGTGTACCTTACCCATAGTTAAAAAACTATCCGTAAATGAAAAAAATAGCCTTGATTTTAATGTTAAGTAGTATCCTTTTCTCTTGTGACAAAGATGATGATACTGAAGTTCAAACTGAAGATTTTTCCTTTTTTTTAGAAAGAACAACGCCTCAGTTTTCGGCGTCTTTAGATAATGATCCATTAAATTGGATGTTTGGACTAGGAACATATCAAACTAGTATATCTTATATGGGTACAAATGTAGACCCAACAAATCCAAATCGTTATTTACAATTTGTTCTGAATCAAGAAAACGGAGATAATCAATTTTTGATAAGAACCCCCATATATGATACTTCTAGTGATATTGAATTTAATAATGTGTTTGGGCTTGGTGTAAAAACAATAGGCAATTCTGATGATGACTTTTTTATACGTGTTAGAAATATAAATGAAGAATACTCCATTTGTGATACTGATGTTGACTATCAAATTGAAATTCTCAAAATAGAAGAAATTACAGATAATGATCCTAGTGAAGTAGGTTTGAAAGTTTGGATTAAAATCGATGACTTAAACTTAGATGAGTGTAATCCCAATTATACTAAAAGCTTAACCAATGGACTTATTTTAGCTAGATTTATCGGTTACAGATTTGAATAAAATCAAAGCTAACACTGGTAACAGCTGCAAAAGTCTATAATTCTGATAAAAACAACATATTCTACCCCTCTCTACCGAGACTTTTTTACACCATCGCCTACAAAAGTTTGATTTTAAAACAGCCATATAAAAGTAAAATCGTATATCAAAAGTGGCTTCATAATATAGAAAGATCTTAAATCTGCTGATACTACATGAAATACGATGACCATGTGACTAGCCTCCAACCTCCGTAAAATGGTTTTACATTTCAAAAAATGAGTAACTTCACAAAAACAATTAAAAACTCACCCTTAAAGCATATTGGCAGAATGTAACACTAGCTTTATGCATTGAATCTTCACAAAATGAAATTAGAATACATATTAAATTTTGCAGATTTTTTAGAATATCAATTATATGTTTCTTCTAAGTCTAAATTGCATAAAAAGAATAGAAATAAAGCCAAAACTATAGTTCCAATAATTTATATTTTTCTTGGGCTAATACTATTCTCTGTAGGGAAAACTGAATTTGCAGTAACATTCCTTGTATTTGCTGTTCTGTGGTATTTGTTTTATCCTTTATACGCTAAACGGAAGTATAAAAAGCATTTCGAAAACCATATTAAAGAGAATTATAAAAATAGAATTGGAAAAAAGATAATGCTGCATTTTGGTGATGATACTGATTTTGTAGAAACATCTGATTTAGGAACTCAAACGAGAATCCAAAATTCGGAATTTGATAAATTAATTGAATTAAAAGAGTATTACTTTTTAAAACTCAAATCAGAATTATCGTTGATTATCCCAAAAAGAGCAGTTCATGACCAAGAAACATTCAAAAAACTATTAACCGATATAAATGTAAAATATGTTGATGAATTAACGTGGGAATGGAAATAAAGCCACTATACACAACATGCATCATCTCCCTTCTTCACCACGACATCACCTACTAAAACCTATAAAAATTACGTCACTTTAAAATGTAATGAGTACTTTAGTTTTTATACAAAATCAAGTATTCATGGAAGAACTGACCTTAACCACGCCTGCCCTATTATTTTCAGCAATATCCTTAATCATGCTGGCATATACCAATCGGTTTCTGGCCTATGCAGCCATTATACGAAACTTGCACGACACCTATAAAAAGAAAAAGGATTCTGTGTTAATAGCGCAGATTAAGAATATAAAACAACGCTTATATCTGACGCGTTCTATGCAAATTTTTGGAATCTCTAGTTTGTTATTATGTGTGCTTACCATGTTTCTCATTTACATCCAGCAACAAACAATTGCGGTTTGGGTATTTGGGGTAGCCCTCATTTTATTAATCTTTTCGTTGGCTTTTTTAATTTGGGAAATTCAAATTTCAGTGAAAGCCTTAGAACACCATATTGATGACATCGAGAATACATAAACTCGTATATTTAAAACAAAATCAACGATCATGAAACATTTACTCATCCTAACAACCCTATTCCTTTTTTCTGTTGGCACCTCATCTCTTATTGCACAAGATCAACGTTTTGTTGAGGATTTTGTAGAGCGTTTAGAAAATTCTAAAAAGTATATTCTATTGGTGGCAGAAACAATGCCTGAAGATTCCTATAGCTACAAAGCCACACCAGAATCATTATCCTTTGCCGAAAACTTATTGCATATTGGATATGCATTAGATTGGCACAGTCAGTCTTTATTAGGAGGGCGTGCATCCAGAGAATGGAAAACAGATACTGTTTTTAAAGTCGCTGATAAATCAAAAGCAGATATGATCGCACTCATTGACCAAACCTTTGATCAAGCCATCCAATTGATGAAAGCTTTTGATACTGCGCACTTAAATGACGAATTAGACTATTTTGGGCTCAATAGATCTAAAAGGCAAATTTTCTTACTATTAGCAGACCATATCACACACCACAGAGCACAAATGCTAGTCTATATGAGATTAAACGGACTCGTACCGCCTAGGTATGTTTTGTTTCAATAATCGTAATCGAATTGTATAATAGGGTTTTTTATTGCTAAGAATCTAAAAAAGAAAAATGACAAAACCGTATTTTGATATAGCGTATGAAACAGGAGCCACCGCTCCATACGTTGATTGGGTTGCTGGAGGAAATTTTGATGGATATATTCACAAAAAAACGATACAATTTATTGAATCAAGTAACCAAGTGATTGTAAAATACATTGTTCTTGACAAATCTAGATATGATGGAGATGTAAACGACTCTGAAATATTCGGAAAATTTGAATACACAGACAAGGACACAATTACTATCGAATATGGAGAAATTAAAATGAGAGGGAAAATTCTTGGAGAAAAAAAGGAGTTTATTGTTTTCGATCTATTACGTCCATCAATGGATTTTGTTTATCACGAAGTCTATCAAATAAAGTAAACTACCTCGAATCAAGCCTCGGGGTATTAAACCCTTTGGCGATGCCAATAGATCTGCTACCATAGTATGTGAAATTTAAAATCGCAGACCTAATTATAACAAGTGATGAGGTAACGGTCAATTCCTAGTGTTTTAAAATTTCACACTTCGTTGACACTCTTTTTACATATCATCCTAACAAACAAAATGCTTTTGTTATAGGTTTGAAAAAAATCTATCATGCAAAAAAACAATCTAATCTCTAGCGGCTATCTAGTGCTATTGGTTATTACTTTGGTGACTTCCTGTAAAGGGCAATCTGCCCCTGAAAACGAGAAAACGCTTCCTGAACTTCTAAAGAGAGAAGCTTCTCAAATAGGTGACTATGTCGTTGAAACTTTTGAGGATGCTCAGGGAAACCTATGGTTTGGAACACTGGAAAAAGGCATTGCCAAGTATGATGGAGCTTCTCTTAGATATTACACTACGGAGGATGGATTACCAAGCAACCGAGTGGTCAGTGTGGAAGAAGATCAAGATGGAAATTTGTGGTTTGGGACAGGCACAGGTATTTCTAAATATGACGGTCAAAAATTCACAAACTTCACAGAAAGAGATGGTCTTTGTCATAACAGCATTTCAAGCCTTTTGATAGATAAAAAAGGCATCCTATGGATAGGCACTTGGAATGGTGTTTGTACTTTTGACGGCAATACGTTCACCAAGGTAACTATCCCAAAACCTGACATAAAAACACCGATAAATAAAGACACCAAAAACTGGGTGACAGTCCTTTTTGAAGATTCAAAAGGCGCTATTTGGGTAAGTAGGGATGGGTACGGCATCACAAGGTACGACGGACGGACCTATACGCATTTCACAAAAACTGACGGACTTGCTTCAAATAACGTCCAAGCCATTGAAGAAGATGCACAAGGTCATCTATGGTTTGGGTCAAGGGTGGGTGAAAAAGATCATCCAAATCCTGAAAAACGACAAGGTACAGGTGGATTAAATAGATATGATGGAACACGTTTTACTTCCTTTCCAAATCTAGAAGGACTTCATCATAATGATGTGTATCAGATCTATAAAGATGCTAAAGGTAACCTATGGATGAGTACCCTAAGTAATGGTATCTACAGGTATGATGGAGAGCATTTTACCAACTATCCTGTAGTAGATCCAGTCACTAAAAAATCTAAAGCCTCCATGAGCTTTCTAGAAGACCGTCAAGGCACGCTTTGGATCGGTTGCGCGGGTGGACTTTTTAAACTGACTCCAGAAGGGGCAGTAAACATCACTACAGAAGGACCTTGGAATTAAATAATAAAAGTCACATAAAACCGAGGAATATAGTCCATAATTCCTTTTACCGCTACGTAGACAGCTATTGATCGTCTTCGGTACGTTTTCTTTTGTTAATTTAGAGTCAACAAACACATGTGAACTAATAGCGATGCCAAGACCAAAATCAAAAACCGAACTCATTGAGCTAAGTCAGAGTAATTATAAAAAATTAGAGGCTCTAATAAATTCTTATGCTCAAAAAGACATAGAAAAGGAATTTCCAAAAGGGACACTCAATAGAAATATAAGAGATGTTTTAGCACATCTACACCATTGGCACTTACTGATGTTAGAATGGTATACCCATGGAATGAAAGGAGAAAAACCAGACATGCCAGCCAAAGGGTACACTTGGAAAACCCTACCTGCATTCAATAAAGAAATATGGCGGATATCACAAGTTTTGGATTTGGCAACTGCCAAAGAGCTATTAGATAATTCTTATAATGACATACAGGAATTAATTCGCAAGCATTCAGATGAAGAGTTATTTGAAAAGAAAAGATATAAATGGACGGGAACAACGTCCCTTGGAGCTTATCTAATCTCTAATACGTCAAGCCATTATGATTGGGCTATTAAACTAATTAAAAAATCAATGAAATAGCACATCAATGACACCTTGATATGTTTGCACGTAACTTATTGAAAAAAATAAGATTCGTCAAGCTCTCTGTTTTTAAATTCACTACCTAACACCCCTTTAAAAATAGTATTCCACAATTGAAAATACATCCTTATAAAAGCTATTTCAAAACGTATTCAGCGTACTATTTACAATCTTAACGGATATACAACCCACCCTATCGAATATTTTCTATCTTGTATGAATCATGGCATTGCTTAAAAATCCGTTTCAACTACTCACCAAGAAAGATATTTTATTCTTTGTGGGATTTTATTACCTATCCACGATCATCTATTACACTGCAAGTTGGATTTCATGGGGTGGCTTTAAACCAGGACATCCCCCCTATTTTCATGTTGAAGAATTTTTTGCCGCTGGCGGTGCTCAGTTTCTAATTAGCTTTTTAGTGACGATTCCTATTTGGTATATCACTGCTATTTTATTAAGAAATTACCCTCTCAAAACACGGTTAGTATCGCACATTCTATTTTTACCATTATACATTACCGTTTGCTATTTTACGCTACTTGCGACCACAAAAATATTTGGTTGGGCGATGTATTGGGGAGGGTATAAAGTCATCTGGACGCTCTATATGTTCATGCTTTTTTACTTTGTACAGTTTGGGTTTATACATGCTTATGGATATTTCATGCGATTTAAAAAGGAGGAAAAAGAAAAAGCCTTGCTCCGAGAAGCGGCATTGCAAAGTCAAATAACCGCCCTAAAATCTCAAGTAAACCCTCACTTCTTGCATAATTTATTTAATTCTATCAATGCTACCATCCCGCCAGAAAACGAGCGCACAAGAGAGCTGATCGTACAACTATCAGATTTGTTTAGGTACCAAAACTATGCTTCTCAAAATGAACATGTCACCATCAAAGAAGAAATCGACTTTATTAAAAGCTACTTGGAGTTAATGCAAATACGATTAAAAGAACGTTTACATTTTTCTTTTGAAGTTGCTGAGGAATTATATCAAGAAAAAATAGCTCCTATGCTATTACAACCGCTAGTAGAAAACGCAGTAAACCATGGGATTGCAACAAAAATCAAACCTTCATCCTTGGTGATCAAAATAAAAAAAATCGCAGGCCAATTACACTATGCGATTGAAGATACGGGCATTGGTATTCCCGATAAAGAAGCGGTGCTATCCAAAGGTCTAGGGCTTTCGAATACCAAAATGCGTTTGGAAAAAATCTACGACGCACACTTAAAAATTGAAGATAATACCCCTACAGGAACTAAAATCTCGTTTGTCATTTGAAAAAGGTACTTATCATAGATGACGAAAAAGACGCAAGAGATTTGCTCAAACACTACATTTCCTTCTATAAAGAATTCGCTGTGATTGGAGAGGCCTCTAATGGGTATGAAGCCGTCACATTGGTCAATAAACTTCGACCTGACATTCTTTTTCTAGATATCCAAATGCCGGGGCTCAATGGATTTGAAGTCCTGACACAACTCGACGAAATCCCTGAAGTCATTTTCTCAACAGCATACGACCAATACGCCATCAAAGCATTTGAAGTCCATGCCGTTGATTATTTATTAAAACCCTATGGTAAAAAGCGTTTTGAAAGCACACTTCAAAGAATTCTAAAGAGTCAAAATAATGTCATCCCACTAGCCGAAGAATTACTTCAAAAAGAAACTGAATTCCCGTCAAAAGTCATTCTCCATAAAGGGGCACGAAAAATAATGGTCCAAGTAGCAGATATCGTATACGCCGAAGCCTTTGGAGACTACACCAAAGTATTCACAAAAACCTCAGAATTTTTGGCAACGAGAGGGATTTCTGAACTCAAAAAAACCTTTAACCCACAGCTTTTTACCCGACTCCATCGTTCCCATTTCGTCAACACCAATGCGATGAAAGAACTCAAAAAAATAGATCGGTATTACTATGTCTTTTTAGATAATGGAGAACGCATTAGAGTTAGTGAAACCTATCTTCCTACCATCAAAAAACTCGTGTTATAACGAGTTCGTCGGGATATGATCAAGTCTATCGAATAACACATGGCTACATAGAAATTCATGGCTATTTTTAAAAGAAAAAGTAAAAATCATGAAAAATAGATGGAGAATCACCCTTTTTCTAATAGCTGTACTCGCACATACCGCATATATGGTTGCGCAAATTCAAGAACCGCTTACCGTATCCAAAGAGTCAGAAGTTGATTCCAAAACGTATACAGGGATCATTTCTGAACAGTATCCTAATGGCAGTCCATCCCTCTGGAAAACAAAAGTAAATGGAAAAACAGAAGGGCTTTGGTTAGAATGGTATCCTAACGGTGTTTTGAGATACAGAGCGTATTGGAAAAACAGTCTGGGACATGGACGATGGGAATATTTTTATCCCAACGGGCAATTACGCTCAGAGAGCTTTTACATCAATGATATCACACAGGGAATCTTCAAATCGTATCACGAAAATGGGCAGCTAAAATACGACGCCACGTATATTGATGGTAAAAAAGACGGACTCGAATTTACCTATGATGTAAATGGGATTATGCTTTCGCGAAAGCGGTATACCCATGGAATACAAGCTATTGACGAACCGATGATCTTTCAGAAAGACGTTATCTCTGCGGCAAACGGCAACGAATGGGGTATTAGTTTTATGCCAGATGGCGAAACTGCCTATTTTACAAGAAGAGATATAGAAACCGGTAAAAAACGAATCTATGTAACCACCAAAACCAACGATACATGGAGCACACCCACCATTGCCCCCTTCTCTACTGATGAAGATGAAGGTGCCTTTGTAAACCATGACGGTAGCAAGCTCTATTTTGCATCCTACAGGCCTTTACCTGATGGAAGTACCACAGAAAAAATGGATATGAATATTTGGTACGTAGATAGAATAAATGACGGGTGGTCTGCACCTCAACCACTGTCTGCTATGATCAATAAATCTATGAAAAAAGATAATGTATGGCCCGCCAATTATGAAGCAGGGCCCATGACGGATACCAAAGGAAATCTTTATTTTTGGACAAAAGGGTCTGACAAAAACCCCACAAATCTATTTATGGCTACGCTAAAAAACAACGGAACATACGATACGCCCAAAGAACTGATTCCGCCATCAAGCGTTACAAATTATGATACTTCGCCACAACTTTCACCAGATGGGAACATCCTATTTTTTGGCTCTGACGATCGATATGATGGCTATGGAGGATCAGATCTTTATTATGCTGTAAAAAAAGGAAATGGTTGGTCGGCACCCAAAAATTTAGGGCCCGTGATCAACTCATCACAATCGGAAGGTTCTCCGAGTTTTTCGCCGGATGGTAACTATTTCTATTTTAGCAGTAATCGCGGAGATGCCAAAGATGCCAACGGCGAGCGCATTTGGAACGTTTATTATATGGAAACACGCTTTTTACTCATTGAAAAATAAATATGATGAAAAAACTTATACTCGTAGTCTTCGCAGTGCACGCCATAGGATGCGCTCAAAATGATGCTATAAAACTCCCTCCAGAATCTGAAATGGTGTCTATGGATGATACCTTTACACTCCCTCCCGAAACGGAAATGGTATCTATGAATGATGCCAACGTTACCTATGGAGGTCGCTATGGACAGCAGTACTTTGCCAAAGGGAGTAAAGAACCCTATACAGGATGGTTATGCGCACGTTATGATAATGGCGAATTGGAAGCGGTACAGCAATTTAAAGATGGCATCGGAAATGGTATTTGGATGAATTTCAACCCCGATGGAAGCAAAGAATCACAAGGCACCTATGTCAATAACAAAACGGAAGGTCCTGCAAAACTGTTTTACGAAAATGGCAGTGTAAAAGCAGCAGGGAACTACATTCATTTGAAACGAAAAATAGGCTGGTGGAAATTTTACGATCGTGAGGGAAATGTGGTGAGCAAACGGTATTTTACTCGCTAGTTTAAAATCCTGATACCGTTTGGAAAAGAATGAGAGTGTCTAAAAGTACTTTTAG